>CADDZK010000105.1 GCA_902812425.1 Actinomycetota bacterium | reverse complement strand
GCTACGCCGGTGCGCCCTGTGCCCTATCCGCGAGCTTGTCTTTGCGGTACTTCCTGATCGCAGACTTGACGGTGGAGAGCCCGAGCGTGGCGTGCCTCGTGCGTGAGCCTATAATCTCTCTACCCAGAGAATCGACGAACTCCTCGTAGTCCATCTGCAGGATCTCATCCATGCTGAGATCCTCGCTCAGAATGCGTTCGATGACGATGGAGGTGGCCCCCATGCTTATGGTGTCTCCCTGGCCGGTCCACGACAGGTCTTCTACCTTGCCGTCGCCGTCGCCCTTGAGGTAGACGACCACAGATCCCCCGCACTCCGGGCTCCCACCCGGCATGACGACGTCGACGTCTTCGAGAGCCCCCTTGTGCCGGGGGCTCCCGAAGTGTTCGACGAGCAACGCCAGGCTGCTCTTGCGGTCCAGATCCAACCCCGATCTAGCGCTCTATGGGAGCACGCACGACGTTGCCCCACTCCGTCCAACTACCGTCGTAGTTCCTCACGTTGCCGTAGCCGAGCAGGTAGGTGAGCACGAACCACGTGTGCGACGATCTCTCTCCTATACGGCAGTAGGCTATGGTATCCCCATCAGGCTTCAAGCCTGCTTCTCCCTCATAGATGCTCCTGAGCTCATCCGCGCTCTTGAAGGTGCCGTCCTCGTTCGCCGCCCTAGCCCAGGGTACGTTGGCAGCCCCAGGGATGTGTCCTCCCCTCAGGGCCCCTTCCTGCGGGTAATCGGGCATGTGAAGGAGCTCTCCCTTGTACTCCCCGGGGCTCCTCACGTCGATCAGGCCCCCCTCTCCCGATCTGACCTTCTCCAGGTGTGCCATGACATCGTCGCGAAACGCCCTTATCTTCGAGTCATCGCGGGTAGGCACAGGGTACTCGGCCCTCGGGAAGGAAGGTACGTCCTGGGTCATCTCACGGCCCTCGGCCTCCCACTTGACCCTTCCCCCGTCCATGACTTTTACGTTGTCGTGCCCGAAGAGACGGAAGACCCAGAGGGCGTACGTCGCCCACCAGTTGTTCTTGTCCCCGTAGAAGATGACCGTGGTGTCAGGGGAGATGCCCTTCTCGGCCATCAGGTTCGCGAAGTGCTCGGGGTCGAGGTAGTCGCGCATCAGGGGGTCGTTCAGGTCCTCGACCCAGTCGATCTTCACCGCGTTGGGGACGTGGCCTATGTCGTAGAGCAGCACGTCCTCATCCGACTCCACTATCCGGAAGTTCTCGGTGTCGTCCAGATGCTCCGCTACCCACTCCGTGCTCACCAGGGCCTCAGGATGCGCGTAGCCCTTCTGCTGTATCTCCTGATCTGTCATCATCTCTCCTCTCTCGATCTGCAACCGTGCGAGCGCATATTCTAGCGTATCTCCGATAGAGTTTGTCGGATTTGGTTTTAGGGCCGCCGGGAGGGTCTTTCCTCGCAAGGATTGAAGAGTATACTGCTCTTCCACGAGATCTGAGGGGGGTACAAAGCTTTGATAGACGCGGTGATCTCCGGGAGCGCGGGGCGGGAGGATCTGTACGAGCTTGCGCGGGCGGCGCACGCGGACCCCGGGCCTGCGATGAAGGCTGCGGCCGAGGTTCGCGACAGGGCCTTCGGCCCGCGCATCACCTACTCGCGCAAGGTCTTTATCCCGCTCACCAAGCTATGCCGCGACAACTGCGGCTACTGCACGTTCGCCCACCCGCCGCGCTCCGGGGAGAGGGCCTATCTGAGGCCGGGGGAGGTGCTCAGGATCGCCCGCGCGGGGGCTGAGGCCGGCTGCAAGGAGGCGCTCTTCACGCTCGGGGACAAGCCCGAGAAGCGCTACGTAGAGGCGCGGCGAGAACTGCGAGCGATGGGCTTCGGTAGCACCGTCGAGTACCTCATCCACGTCTGCCGGCTCGTCCTCGATGAGACCGGGCTGTTGCCGCACGCCAACCCCGGCGTGCTTGCAGAAGAGGAGATCAAGGACCTCAGGCACGTCGCCGTCTCGCAGGGGATCATGCTCGAGCAGGCCTCGGACCGTCTGCTCGGCCCGAACATGGCACACTGGGCCTCTCCAGACAAGGTGTCGGCCAAGCGCCTGAAGACCATAGAGGCGGCGGGCCGCTCTCGGGTGCCTTTCACGACGGGAATCCTGATCGGTATAGGCGAGACGATAGAGGAGCGGGTGGACACATTGCTCGCCATCAGGGAAGCGCACGAGAGATACGGTCACGTCCACGAGTGCATCGTCCAGAACTTCAGGGCCAAGCCAGGTACCCGCATGGCCCTCTCGCCAGAACCCTCCGAGCGCGAGATGCTCGCGACCATCGCGCTGGCGCGTCTGATCCTCCCCCCGGACATGGCCGTGCAGGCCCCGCCGAACCTGGCGGAGGACGCGGAGAACGAGACTCCCGCATACGTCCGCTACATCGACGCGGGCATAAACGACTGGGGCGGCGTCTCCCCCGTCACCCCCGACCACGTGAACCCCGAGCGTCCATGGCCGCATCTGGAAGAGCTGGAGCGGGCGACGGAGAGCAGGGGCTACCTGCTCCTCGAACGGCTGGCCCTCCATCCCTCTTACGCCCGCGAGGCTGAGCGTTGGGTGGACGAGAAGCTCCGCTGTCGGGTGTGGGCCGGCATAGACGCCGAGGGTTTCACGCGGGTGGAGGCCTGGGCGCCTGGCACTCTGGAGGAGATTCCTGCGAAGACCATCGCTGAGTCAAAAGGCGGGCGTCCCTCGAAGGTGCGTCCCGAGTTCGCGCGGGCGCTCGCGGATGCGGGGGAGCGGGATCTGGACGAGGCGGAGATCTCCTTGCTGTTCACGGCGCGCGGCACCGAGCTCGCCGAACTCTGCCGCGTCGCCGACGAGCTCAGGCGCGAGGTGAACGGTGACGAGGTCACCTACGTCGTCAACAGGAATATCAACTACACGAACCAGTGCTACTTCAGGTGCCGCTTCTGCGCGTTCTCGAAGGGTCCGAAGTCCCTGAATTTGCGTGGCGAGCCCTATCTCCTGGATACGGCGGAGGTCGCGCGGCGTGCCAGCGAGGCGTGGGAGAAGGGCGCCACCGAGGTGTGCATGCAGGGCGGCATCCACGGACGCTTCACAGGTCAGAATTACCTGGAGTATCTGCGGGCCGTCAAGGAAGAGGTGCCGGAGATGCACGTCCACGCCTTCACGCCGCTTGAGGTGTCCCAGGGGGCACGGACGCTGGGGCTCTCCGTCGAAGAGTTCCTGGAAGAGCTCAAGGAGGCGGGCTTAGGGACGTTGCCGGGGACGGCGGCGGAGATACTGGACGACGAGATAAGGGAGATCATCTGCCCCGACAAGATCGACACGGCCGGATGGTCGGACGTCATGCGGGCCGCGCACGCAATCGGGCTACGCTCGACGACGACCATTATGTTCGGCCACGTCGAAGGTCCTATCAACTGGGCACGCCACCTGCTGGTGCTGCGCGAGATACAGGCCGAGACGGGCGGCTTCACCGAGTTCGTGCCGCTGCCCTTCGTCCACATGGGCGCGCCGCTCTTTTTGCAGGGACGCTCCCGCAGGGGACCGACCTTCGCAGAGGCGCTCAAGATGCACGCCGTCGGCAGGATAGCTCTCCACGGCTACATAGACAACGTGCAGGTCTCGTGGGTAAAGATGGGCCTGGAAGGATCGAAGGCCTGCCTGAACGCGGGCTGCAACGACCTCGGGGGCACGCTCATGAACGAGAACATCTCGCGGGCCGCAGGGGCCAGCCACGGCCAGGAGATGCTCCCGACAGAGCTTGAGGCCATGATAAAGGAGATTGGACGCACCCCCCGCCGCCGCACCACGCTCTACGGCGTACCCGAGCGGGAATACTCCATGGGGTGAGCGGCTACCGGCTCATCGAAAAGGTGCCTTCGGTCGAGGACTACAGCGGGATCAGGGCCTCAGCTGGCCTGGATGAGAGGGATCAGCTGGCGGCCGAGATAGGGCTCTCAGGCACGCTGTTCGGCGTGTGCGTGGAACGTGAAGGAGAGGTCGTCGGCATGGGCAGGATCGTCGGTGACGGCGGGCTCTTCTTCGAGCTCGTCGACATAGCCGTCGTCCCGGAGCACCAGAGGAGGGGACTGGGGACGATGATCATGGACTCCCTCACGTCGTGGTTGCGCCAGAACGCGCAACGTGACGCTTACGTGAAGCTAATCTCAGAGAAAGCGGCGACGGGCTTCTACGAGAGATATGGCTTCAGGGTAAGAACACCGGAGTCTTCAGGCATCTCGCTCATGACGAGGTAGCCGCTCAGTCCCTGTAGACGACGAGCTCGTCGAGCGGTCTGCGCGGGCGGCGCTTCGGGGGGTCTCCCTCCGCGTATCCCAGCGTGAGCAGCGCGTGCGGAACGAGCGTGGGATCGAGCCCCAGTGCCTCGACGACCTTCTCGGGACAGAAGAGCGGGGCGCACATCCAGCCCGCGTCGAGACCGAGGTCGTAGGCCGTGAGCAGCGCGTTCTGGGCCGCCGCTCCCAGAGACTGGACGGCCATCGTGGTCTCGCCGCGCTGGCGTCCCGCGTCAGGATAGACGTCCAGGTCTTCGAGGTAGAGGCAGAGCAAGACGAGCACGGGCGCGTCGAGCAGGCGTCTGCGGGAACCTTCGAGGCGTTTCTCGACGACGCCGACATCCTGACCATCCATCTGCAGGTTGGTCCTCCACTCCTCACCCATCGCGTCAGCCAGCCGCTCTTTGGTCTCCCCGTTTCTGATCACGGCGAAGCGCCAGGGCTGACGCCCGTGGGGAGAAGGTGCCCACCTCGCGGCTTCGAGTACCTGTTCGACCACCCCCTCCTTCACCTCTTTCGGGAGGTACCGCCGGACGGAGCGGCGCCCGTGTATGGTGTCGAGGACCTGTGGCTCGGACGATTCGGGCTCGTCAAGCGCGCCCCACGAGGCTGCTTTCTCGGGGCGTATGGCGATGACGGGGTTCTCCTCTATCCTCATCGTCTCGTACTGATGGTACTTGCCCCGCAGGAGCCTCACCGCCGCACCGTGCTCCTCTGTCTCGGGGTCCAGAAGCTCGGCATGTCCGCGCACCATCACGAAGGCGAGCAGGCTCCAGTCCTCCGCGTAGCGGTCGGCGACGAGCGCGACGTTGGGATTCTCGAGGATGTTTCTTACGCGCTTGAGGTGGGATACGGGTACGTCCTTCGGCTTCTCGTCAAGGGCTATGTAGATCGCTGCAGGAGCACAGGCGAAGCACACGGGCACGCCGTGCGGCCTCCCGGCCTCGTCCGCGGTCGCAAGATGCGCCACCCTCCTGCGCACCAGGAAGGCCGTCTGCTCCTGGGTCAGTACGTTCGGCGTTGCCTTCAAGCCTTCGCTGCTTCGCGGACCCTCGGGGCGACCTCGGAGGCGAAGAGGCGCATGTTCTCGAGCGCCTGCTCGTGGGTGACGCCCGGCAAGCGGCCCCAGAAGCAGAGGTGGTCGTATGGCGCCTCCTTGTAGAGCCCGATCAGGCCTTCAGCTACCTCCTCCGGCGTGCCGACGAGGTAGCGATCCCACGGCAGATCTTCCTCCCTTATCGGCTCCGGGCGCGGCTTCTCCCTGTCCGTGCCCCACTCCGCGTAGCGGGTGCGCTGGTACGCTATCGCGGGACCAACGATCTCCCTAGCCCTTCCTGCGTCCTCGTGTACGAAGGCCACCCCCGAGGCGACATAGGGGAACTCTTCCCCGGCCCGCCCGTGGTGCTCCAGCGCGGCCCTGACCTTCCTGTACGTCTCACCGAAAGCGCCCCCGCCTGCTGAGGCGAGAAACCCGTCGGCGAGGCGCGCGGCGCGGTCTATGGCGGGGTCGGCGAAGGCCCCGATATAGACGGGTAGCCTCTCCTTCGGACGTGGCTCGAAAGGCAGGTCGTCGAAGCTCCAGCGCTTGCCCTTGTAGCCCGTCCGGCCCTCTTCGATGGCGTGCCGGATCACCTCGATCCCCTCTTCGAAGAGCGAGGGCCTGTACTTCCGCTCGAAACCCAGCGTCTCGAACTCGTGCTGCACGTAGCCCTGTCCGACCCCTAAGACGAACCGCCCGCCAGAGATGAGGTCGGCCACCGCTGCGTCCTCAGCCACCCGCAGAGGGTGGTGCATCGGCAGGAGCAGCACGTTCGTCCCGATGGTGACGCTCCTCGTCCGGGCCGCCACCGCGGCAGCGACCACCAGCGGCGAGGGCAGGTACCCGTCGTCTACGAAGTGGTGCTCGGAGAGCCAGACCCCCGTGAAACCAAGCCTCTCTGCCTCCTCGATCTCCTCCAGGCACTCGGCGTAGAATCGTGCGTAGTCCCCGAGCGGCAACCTCTGCCTGAAGTCGTACCACAGCCCGAACGTCGGGGCGGTGCCGTTCTCGACCAAAGGGTCTCCTTCTGCCGCCTACGCGCCAGAGTTTACACCTCGGCGCGCACCGCTTGGCCGGGCTCAGTAGTAGATCGTCTGCCCGACGGACACGAAGTCCGGGTTGGAGATGCCGTTGGCCGAGGCGAGGTCGTCCACGGTGGTACCGAGCTGGGCCGCGATCCCGGAGAGAGTATCTCCCGATTGCACCACGTACGAACCGCCGCCCGTGTCAGGCTGGTCGGAAGCGTAGCTCTGGCCTCCCGAGTCGTCCGAAGAGCCGGCCGAATCTCCACTACTGCCCACGACCGTGTAATCCACCCAATCCACCCCGGCCGCCGTGAGGCCCAGATACTCTGCCGCGCCCTGGGAGAGGTCTAGATCCCTGCCCCCGGCATAGGGTCCCCGGTCGTTGACCGTAACCTGCACGGAGCGGCCAGCGTAGCTGACGATCAACTGCGTCCCGAGCGGCAGCGTCTTGTGGGCCGCCGTAAATCCGTAAGGATTGAAAGGCTCTCCGCTGGCCGTCAACTGCCCCTCCAGACCGGGGCCGTACCAGGAAGCCAGGCCTGTTGTGGCCTCCGCCTTGCCGTTGTCTAGCGCCACGAAGGCGCCAACTAGAAGCAATATCCACAACAACCGCGACAACTTGAGCAAAACGCATCCCCCTCCGTCTGCGTTAGCTTTACATTCACCTGTCATTCAACATCAAGGTTCCGCGGCGAAGAGTATTTGCGCTCCACAAAAGGAAATCAAGACGTTTTTCACCGTTATCATGGCGTGATAATCCACCTCGAAGGGGCGGGATCGACCGTATCGGAGCCGTGTCACGGGTAGGCCGTGAAAACCCCATTCCTCAGCCGGATATGGCGTCGCTTGTCGCGTTACGAGCTAGCATAGACTTTGTGTTAACATGCTGACCGGCAGGAAAAAGTTGCAAAATATCTGTGTGAGAATCCTGGAGGGGGCTATCTACACGGTCGATGAGGTCAGTGATCTGCTGGGCATCCCCCGCCCAACCCTCTACCGCTACTTGAGGGAATATTCCATCCCTCACCTGCGAAAGGCGGGCAGGATCTCCATCCCGGAGGACTCCTTCGACCGCATCAGGGAGGCCCGGGACCTCCACAAGGAGGGGCTCGGCACGGAGTCCGTCAGGAGGCAGCTACGCGAGGGCAGCACCGCGGATACGGGTGAGCTGGACCGGCGGCTGGACAGCCTTCATGAGACTCTGGAGAGCCTGCGGGGGGACATCAGGGAGCGCCCCGCTAGTACTGATGAGGTAGCCCTCTCCCCCACCCTGCGGACCATTCTGGCGCGCCAGAGCCTCCTCATGTCAGCGATGTTCAACCTGACTGAGATGGTGGAGGATTTGCTGCTCGCCAGCGGGAAGCCGAGGAAGCCCCTCTTCGAGGACCTCGGGATGAGGGGCACGCTACCAGAGCGTCCGGTGCGCGATCAACTCGAGATCCCGGGTACGGTCACCTCGAACGCGGGCTCCGGGGCCGTCCAGGGTAGCGGAGTACGATCACTCGCGACCCGGTCCACCGGTTTCGGCTCTCTAGGTCGGCGGCGACGTCGCGGCGTACTGGCCCTCATCGCTGTCCTGCTGCTCGCGGTCTCTCTGGCGTGGGCGATACCGGCTCTGATCGGCGGCACTCAAGGTTCGGTACCCAGGGTAACGGAGGCGGCGGACGAGCCCCCCGGCGCTCCGAAAGCGATGGCGGCAGCGAGCGAGACTACATCAGCAGACCACACCACCTCTCAGGAAGAGAGTGGAGCAGAAGCTGCCGCGGGCGACTCCAAGCCTGATGGTGACATCGAGGTGCCAGACGTCTCCGGCAAGAGTCTCGAAGACGCGGCCAGTACCATCTCCGACGCCGGGCTCAGGGTAGCGGCCATCAAGACCGAGGCGAGCCAGGAAGATCCAGAGACGATCATACGGACACATCCCCCAGCCGGAGCCTCCGCAAGATCGGGGGCGCCGGTGATCCTGACGATGAGCGGCGGGCCGACAGGAACTCCCCCAGGGATTCAGCCGGCGAGCGTAAGTGCGAACGCAAGCGCCAGCACGAGCGCGAGTGCCAGTACCGCTGCAAGCGCCACTGCAAGTGCTACTGCGAGCACCGGCGCGTCCGCCCGGTAGGCTGCCACGGTGGGCGAGAAGTACGATCCGGAGCACATCAGCCGGTTCTTCGACGAGTACGGCGAGAGCGAGTGGGAGCGCCTGGAAGTGGACGCGCCGGCAAGGGTGAGCTTCCATCTGCACCGTCGCTATCTGCGCCGCTACATCAGGCGTGGGGATTACATCCTGGAAGCCGGAGCGGGGGCCGGACGCTTCACGATGGAGCTCGCCAGACTCGGCGCTGACTTACCGTGGGCGACATCTCACTCGGACAGCTGGAGCTCAACCGCGAGAGGGTGACCGGCGCCGGATGTGAGCAGCGTGTCGTCGCCAGGGTGCACTTGGACATTACAGACCTCTCGCGCTTCCCCGAAGGCAGCTTCGACGGGGTCGTCTGCTACGGGGGTCCCCTGAGCTACGTCTTCGACCGGGCCGACGGCGCGCTGGTACATATGCTGCGGGTCACCAGGCCGGGCGGGCACGTCCTGTTCAGCGTGATGTCCCTCGCCGGCGCGACACGCAGGTTTCTCGGCGCCATCTTCGACCTCTACCGCGAGGTCGGTATGGGAGAGGTGCGTAGGGTCGTTGACACGGGCGACCACTTCGGCGTGACCGCTCCTGGCGGACACCAGCACGTATAGCTGGGAGGGTCTCGAAGCCCTCCTCGAACGTCACCGTGCGAGATCGTCAGTGCCTCGGCTGCCAACTTCCTCTCAGTTCAGAACGAAGCGCTCCTCGAAGAGGCCCGTCGTGATCCCGTGTTCTGGGAGACCCTGCTCAAGTGGGAGACGCATTTGTGCGAACAGAGCGGTGTACTCGACGCGGGCACCCACATCATAGTCGTGATCCGTCGCACCTGAGCGGCCCGGCGGGTCTCAATACGGAGTGTCGACCGGAACCAGTCGACGAGGCTCGCCGTCGGGCCAGATCATGACCCTCCCCGCGAGCGTGTCTTCCCTGACGAACGCCATAACAGCATCCGCAATCTCTTCAGGCTGTATAAGGACGTCGGGGGGCGGCATGACTTGTGCCATCTTTTCCTGTTCGGTCATGTGCGACAGGGCTTCCCGCACCGCCTGCGTCTCGACCCAGCCTGGGCAGATACAGTTAACACGGACGCCGAGTTCCTCTTTGAGGGGAGCCAGGGCGGCGGTGAGGCGCGCCACACCGGCTTTGGCCGCCGCGTACTCGGGGGCGTCGTGGGGGTGGTATCCGATCCCCGCCATCGAGGAGATGTTGACGATCACACCACCTCCCTGACGACGCATTTCCTGGACGGCGAAGTGCGTACAGAGCATGACGCCGCGCAGGTTGAGGTCGAGGGTACGAAGCCAGTGCCCGGGAGACGCCTCGGGGAAGTGCGGCTCTGGCGCGCCGCCTGCATTGTTGACGAGGATACCGAGCCCGCCGTAGGTCCGCACGGCGAAGTCGACTATCCCTTGCGCACCCGCCTCGGCGGACACGTCGGCCCGGACAAAGGCGCCGCGCCCGCCGCCAGCCTCGATCCGGCGGACGGTCCCCTCACCGCCACCTTCGTCCACGTCGGCGACGACGACGGCGGCGCCCTCCTTCGCCAGCCACAAGGCTATCGCTCGGCCTATGCCGCCGCCGGCTCCCGTAACGAGGGCGATCCTGTCTCGCATACTGCTTTGGTTTTACAGGAAGTCCAGGCTGTTACAACGGCCATCTCGGCCCGAGGCTTAACCCGCGAGGAGCAGGCGCGCGCCGACGAAGATCAGCATGATGGCGAGTATGAGCTTGAGGGGCTTACCAGGGACCCAGGGCGCCAGCCGGCTCCCGACGAGGACGCCGGGGACGCCGCCGAGGAGCAGGGTCCCCGCCAAGGCGAAGTCGACGTTGCCCTGCGTCATGTGGGCTATGCCGACGACGAAAGAGAGGACCATGGCGTGGGTGATGTCCGTGCCTACGATGACGGCCGGTGCCATAGGGTAGAGAAGGAGCAATATGACGGCCATCACGCTCCCCGAGCCGATGGAAGTGAGCCCGACCAGATAGCCGCCGAAAGCGCCGAATAAGACGGTGTACGCCCTGCGCCTGTTGCTCATCCTGGTCTTGCCATCCCACTGACCCGGCTTCGGGCCCTCGTTCCTCTTGGGCATAAGGTAGTCGCGGTAGATCAGGGACAGTCCAACGAGCACGAGGGTCACGGCTATGATCGTGATCATAATCGACTGTACCGTCTCGGGGTCGAACGCACCCTTTATCCACTCGAGGGTTCCGACCCCAAGGAGCCCCGCGGGGATGCTGCCCATACCCAGGAAGACCGCGACCTCCAGGTTGACCGATTTCTGCCTGAAGTGCTGGAAAGAGCCCGTAAGCTTGGTGAGCGTCGCGAAGGTGAGGTCCGTACCTACGGCCGTGGGGGCAGAAACCCCCATCACAGCCACCAGGAAAGGCGTCATGAGCGACCCGCCCCCGACCCCGGTGAGGCCTACCAGGAAACCGACCAGCAGGCCGAACAGGGCAGGGGTGGGGTCTATCACGCCAGGGAACCTATGCCCGGTTGAGCGCCTCGACAGGCCTCAGGTAGCCGAGCTCTTCGAGGTAGCATATGACCTTCCTCGCGCTCTCGGCAGGCTCCTCCTCATCGGTCTTGATGTGCAGCTCGGGGGCGGCGGGCGGCTCGTAGGGATCGGAGACACCGGTGAACTGCGGGATCTCCCCGGCGAAAGCTTTCTTGTAGAGGCCCTTGACGTCCCTCTCAGCACACACCTCCAGAGGAGCGTCGACGAAGACCTCGATGAAGTCCTCCCCGATGTTGCGCCTCACCTGGTCGCGCACCTCCTTGAAAGGAGAGATGGCGCTGACGATCACACCCACCCCGTTGCGCGTAAGCAAGTCGGCGACAAAGCCTATCCGAAGTACGTTGGTGTCCCTGTCCTCCCTGGAGAAACCGAGGCCCTTACTCAGATTGGTCCTCACGATGTCCCCGTCCAGGACCTCTATCTTCCTGAAGCGGTTCCTTAGCTCGTGCTCGACGATCTCCGAGATCGTCGTCTTCCCAGCCCCTGAGAGCCCCGTGAACCAGAGCGTGAAGCCGCGACCGTTCCTCGTCCCATTCTCCATTGTGTTAATACTCCTTGGCTTTAGTTACGTACTGTTAGCTATTTTAACGTATTTTAACAATCCTGCTACGACC
>CADDZK010000104.1 GCA_902812425.1 Actinomycetota bacterium | reverse complement strand
GAGGCGCTCCGAGAGAGCGAGGAGCGGTTCCGCGCCCTGGTGCAGAACGCCTCCGACATCGTCCTCGTAACAGAAGACGACGGGACCGTGCGCTACGTGAGCCCTGCGGTCGAGCGGGCGCTCGGCCGCAAGCCCGAGGAGATAATGGGCGGGGATGCTTTCGCCTTCACGCACCCCGAGGACGTGCCGAGCGCGCGACGGTTACTCGCCGACGCCGTGAACCGGCTCGGGGTCACCTTCTCGATGGAGCTGCGTCTAAAGCACGTGGATGGCTCCTGGCGGCACGTCGAGGCGCGCTGCACCAACCTGCTCCAAGACTCCGCGGTGAGGGGGATCGTGATCAACGCCCGCGACGTCACGAAGCGCAGGGAGGCAGAGGCGAGGCTGAGGGAGGCCGAGGCCCGCTACCGCACTCTGGTCGAGCAGATACCTGCGGGCGTCTACATCCAGGAGATAGCGCACGAGAACGCCATCGCCTATATCAGCCCCAAGATCGAAGACATACTAGGTTACTCTCCACAGGAGTACCTCGAGACCCCGGACCTCTGGATAGAGACCACTCACCCAGATGACCGCGAGAAGGTGCTCGCCGAGGATGCCCTTACGGATGAGACGGGCGGGCCCTTCAGGATGGAGTTCAGGAAGATAGCGCGCGACGGTCGTGTCATATGGATACGCGACGAGGCTGTTCTGGTGAGGGATGCCGAGGGGAACCCTCTGCACTGGCAGGGAATCTTCTTCGAAATCACCGAGCGCAAGGAGGCTGAGGAGAGGCTCAAGGAGAGCAAGCGGCGCCTCTCCGCCCTGCTCTCGAACGCTCCCGCCTACCTCTACCGCTGCCGCAACGAGCGACGGTGGCCCAACGAGTTCGTGAGCGACTACGCCTTCGAGCTCACGGGCTACATGCCACAGGAGCTGACCGACGGTACCGTCATGTTCGGCGACCTCATAGTGGAGGAAGACAGGGACAGGGTGTGGGATGAGGTGCAGGCGGCGCTTGCCGGGCGCAATAGCTTCGAGTTGCGCTACTCGATACGCTGCAAGGACGGCGAGATAAGGCACGTGGAGGAGCGGGGACAGGGTCTCTTCCAGGAGGACGGGGAGTTGGAGGCGATCGAGGGCGTCGTCTACGACGTGACCGAACGCGTGCGGGCCGAGGAGGCGCTCAGAGAGGCTGAGGCCCGCTACCGTACCCTGGTCGAGCAGATACCGGCCGTGACCTACATAGACCGTGCAGACGGTTCGTTCGAGTCCCTATACACCAGCCCCCAGATAGAGGAGATGCTCGGCTACACCCAGGAGGAATGGCGGGCAAACAAGCTGTGGGAGAAGCGCCTCCACCCAGACGACCGCGAGAGGGTTCTGGCCGCAGACGACCGCCTCGAGATAGAGGGTAAGGCGTTCAGCGAGGAGTACCGTCTCCTGGCGAAGGACGGGTCCGTCGTGTGGGTGCGCGAGGAGGCTGTACTGATAAAGGACGAGGAGGGCGGGCCGCTGTACTGGCAGGGTGTCATCCTCGACATTACGGGGCGCAAGGAGGCTGAGCAAGAACTGCGCAAGAGCAGGGCCGGTCTTGCCGATGCGCAGCGCATAGCGCACCTCGGCAATTGGGAGTGGAATCCGAAAACGGGAGAGCTTTACTGGTCTGATGAGACCTTCCGCATCTACGGCTTCGAACCGCAATCCTTCGTCCCCACCTTCGAGAGGCTCCTCGAGGTCGTACATCCCGACGACAGGAAGATGCTGAGCCAAGCAGTCGACGCGGCCCTCAATGAAGATCGGCCCTACGACCTCGAACACCGCATAGTCAAGTCCGACGGCGAGGTGCGGGTGGTGCACCGGCAGGCCGAGGTCGTGCGCGACAAGAGCGGAGAGCCGATCAGGATGGTCGGAACCGTCCATGACGTGACCGAGCGCAAGGTCCTGGAAGAGCAGCTGCAGCACCAGGCGCTGCACGATCCTCTGACGGGTTTGCCCAACAGGACCCTCTTCGTCGACCGGCTGCGCCAGGCGCTCGCGCGGGCGAGGCGCAGGGAGGCCGAGGTCTCGGTCCTCTTTATGGACCTGGACAACTTCAAGGTCATCAACGACTCGCTCGGACACAAGGCCGGCGACAGGCTGCTGGTGGCGGCGAGCAAACGGATGAAGGCGCTCCTCAGGCCAGGGGACACGGTCGCGCGACTCGGGGGTGACGAGTTCATCTTCCTGCTGGAAGACACGGGTACGCAGGAAGCCGTTCACGTCGCGGAGCGCGTCCTCGAGCAACTGCGGGGGCCTTTCTCCCTCGGTGGGCGCAGGCTCTTCGTCAGCGCAAGCATCGGGATCGTCACCAGCGGCGCCAGTGAGAGGTACGCAGCCGACCTCTTGCGCAACGCGGACATGGCGATGTACAGGGCCAAGCACTCGGGCAAGGCGCGCTACGCCGTCTTCGAGGAGGCGATGAACATCAGGGCCCTCGAGCGCCTGGAGATGGAGCACGGCCTGAGGAGGGCCCTCGAAAGAGATGAGCTGAAGGTCTATTACCAGCCCCAGATGCTGCTTGAGGCGGACCTGGAGCCCGCGCGGGCCAGAGAGGGCAGGGCCGTCGCCTCATCACGGGTTGCCCAGGAACCCAGGATCATAGGTGTCGAGGCGCTGGTGAGGTGGGAGCATCCCGAGCGCGGCCTGCTGCTCCCCGACGAGTTCGTCCCGCTCGCAGAGGAGACAGGCCTCATCGTCCCCATGGGTGAGGTCGTGCTCGGGGAGGCGTGCCGCCAGATCAGGGGGTGGCAGGAGCGCTTCGCGGCAGACCCGCCCCTCTGTGTCTACGTAAACCTCTCGGCCAGGCAGTTCAGGGAGCCAGAGCTGATACAGACCGTCTCAAGGGTCCTCAAGGAGAGCGGTCTCGACCCCACCTGTCTGCACCTCGAGATCACGGAGAGCACGGCCATGAGCGACGCCCCGGCGACGATCTCGACGCTCGAAGAGCTGACGACCCTCGGCGTAAAGCTGGTCATAGACGACTTCGGCACGGGGTACTCCTCGCTCTCCTATCTCGAGCGGTTCCCCGTCGACTACGTCAAGATAGACCGCTCCTTTATCGGCGGTCTCGAGAGGGATCCAGGGGCTGTTGCGCTGGTCTCGGGGATGATCAGCCTGGCCCACGCCCTCGGGATCAGGGTCATCGCCGAGGGCGTGGAGAGGGCGGAGCAACTGGAGCGGGTACACGCGATGGGATGCGATCTGGCGCAGGGACACTACTTCTCGGACCCACTCCCGGCCGGTGCTATGGACGAGTTGCTCGCGGGCGACACCTCCCTGTAGCGTCGTACATCTCACCACGAGCGGCCCCTGGCGAAGTGACCCGGATGCGGGCGTGAGCTAGTATGTATCCTGTCCCGGGCGGGAGAGTAAGTCCCGCACGTGCCCGGCGACCCCATGGCGCCAGCCTTTACGCCTGTACGACCAGCCGGCGAGGCATGAAGTTAGGAGCTCATCGATGGCCAATGCTCTGGAAGCTCTGTGGACCGCTTTCGCCGAGTTCGCCCCCAGGCTGCTCGGTGCCGGTCTCGTCCTCGTGGTCACTTTCCTTGCGGCCCGTTCTCTGCAACGGTTGGGGGCGAGGATCTTGCAGCGCATTGGGCTCGACTCCCTCTTCGAGAGGACGGGGGCCGCTTCTTCTCTGCAGCAGGTAGGCTTCGGGAGAAGTCCTTCTTTCGTGTTCGGCTACGTTTTGTTCTGGGGGATACTACTGGCCGGGATCGCCGCTGCCCTGAGCATCCTCGGGCTCGCCTCCTTGCAGCGCAACATGGACCTCATCGTCGCCCTCGCAGGGAAGGCGGTGGTCGCTGTCCTGATCCTTGCCGGAGGGCTCGCCGCCGCAGGCTGGCTCTCGAACGTCGCCGCCCAGCAGGCCGAAAACGCCGGGCTCAGGGGCGGTAACCTCTTCAGGCGGGCGATCTTCGCCATCGTGCTCGCGATCGCCGTCCTTGTGGCTGCGGCACAGGTCGGCATCGAGATCTCGGTCCTCGTCCTTCTGGCCGTAGTGCTCTTCGGCACGGCCGGGATCGTGGCCGCCCTCGTCCTCGGGCTCGGGCTCGCTCCCCTCTCGGGGAATATTGCGGCGGGCCGCTACGTCCAGGGAAACGGCATTCGTCCGGGGGATGAGATCTCCGTGAACGGTGTCGAAGGGACCGTCGAGGAACTCGGCCTCGCCTCGGTTACCCTGAGATCCGAGGACGGGCGTATCCATCACGTGCCCAACCGCATACTGCTCGAAGGGGTCGTCAGCAAGACCTCGCAACCCGATCGGTAGCGCCTCCGGCGAGATGAGCAGAGTAATGTAGTAAATGTCGGAGGAGAGGATGGTGGGCGCCGGCCATCGTTCGAAATCGCGTTGCAGCCGTACTGCTGCCAAGGGGCTCGATATAGATTCAGAGCGCTCATTCGTTCTTTGCGTTTGTCCTGCAAAACGAACAGCTTTGAGAGTGGGCGATGCTGGGTTCGAACCAGCGACCTCTGCCGTGTGAAGGCAGCGCTCTCCCGCTGAGCTAATCGCCCCCGGAGCGGTGAATATACCATTATTGGGGGCTTCTGTTAAGCTCCTTGGGAGGCGAGGATCGTCATCGGATATAATGCCCGCTTCGGCGGCAAAGAGGGGATGGGAGATCTTATGGCTGAACGGGGCGGAGCCGGGACGAGGGAAGAATTGGACCGTGTACTGGCCGACCTCAGGGCGCTCTCGGAGGACATCGAGTCGTGTGCTGTCCTCTCTGGTGAGCGAGACCTCCTCTCTTCCTCACACGGCCCTGGCGTTGACAGGGAGCGTGTCGGCGCGATGCTCGCTGCGCTGGTGAACCTCTCTGAGAAGGTGGCGCGGGAGAACGGGAAGGACCACACCTCCCAGCTGAGGATAGATACTGAGGGGGGACACCTGTTGGTGGTGCGGCTCGATGACGGCGGCGCCCTGGTGGCCACGACGGGCCCAGATGCCAGGGTCGGCCTCGTGCTCTACGACATGCGAAACTCGCGCGGCGAGGTCGAGAAGGTCCTCGCGGAGGGGGGCGAAGGGTGAAAAAATTGCTGAGAAACCTGTTCCTGCTCGGGGCGCTGGCCGGCGCCGCCTACGCCGCACGCAGCTACCTGCAGGGGGAGTCGGCTGCGGACGAGACCGTCCAGATCGTCTTCGACGACGGCTCGACGCGCTCGCTCGCCTCGAACACCACGGAGGGACAGGAGTTCACGGATATCTCACGTAAGATCGTCGAGATCGGCCTCTAGGGCTGACTCGAACGTCGCAGGTGCCGAAGGTCTTTTAGGCGAGTGCGGCCTCGCGAGGAAGTCCGCGGGCTTCGAGGATACGTCCGATAGCCAGCCCTATCTGGGAGTTCGGGGTCGAGGCGCCTGCGGTGAGCCCGATCCGTACGGGACCTTCCGGGAGCCAGCCGCGTTCCTCTATCTCTTCGCGGCTGTCCAGCGGCGTGCCGGCGGGCTTGTGGTGGATGATCTCACCGTCTATGCAGTCGCCGCTCGCTATATGGTAGCTCCTGGGAACCCTCTCGTCGGCGATGATCGCCAGGTTGTTCGTATTCGAGGAGTTGTAGCCACCGATGACGATCATGACGTCGAGGGGGTTCTCCAGCAGCTCGAAGAGGGCGTCTTGCCTGTCCTGGGTTGCCGAGCAGATGGTGTCGAAGAGCTCGAAGTGCTCTTCGACTTTCTCTGCACCGTAGCGCTCTATCATCGCCTTCCTGAGCTCCTCGCCGACGGCCATCGTCTCGCTCATCAGCATCGTGGTCTGGTTGGCGACGCCGACGCGCTGCAGATCTTTTCCCGGATCGAAGCCCGGGCACATGCCGTGTCCCAGCTTCTCTTTGAGCTCATCCGCCGCCATATTGCCCAGGATGAAGTCGGTGACGTAGCCCGTCTCCTTGAGGTTGCGGACGATCAGGTACTTGCCGTTGCCGCCGTCTCTGGAGGTCTGTGAGGCCGTGGCCTTCGTCTCCTCGTGGTAGTACTTGCCGTGGATGATGCTCGTGAAGCCCTTCTGGGCGTAGCGCGTGACGCGCTTCCACACAGAGAGGACCGACCCGCAGGTCGTATCGACGACGACGCACTCCTTCTGCCTGAGTTTCTCGACCCAGTCCACGGGGGCGCCGAAGGCGGGGAGGAGCACGACGTCGTCCGGGGCGAGCGTCTCGAAAGCCTCCTCAGGCGGGCCTTCGAAGCCCGTGGAGAGGAACTCTATGCCCATCTCGCGCAGCCGGTCGTTCATGGATGCGTTGTGGATCATATCCCCCGTTATGAAGATGCGCCGCTCGGGGAACTTCTCGCGGGTCTGGAAGGCGTAGTCCACCGCGCGGTCCACCCCGTAGCAGAACCCGAACTCGTCTGCGAGGCGAATCGTGAGGCCTTCTGTCTCGAAGACGTTGCCGTTCTCGCGGATCCTGTCGACGACCTCGGAGCGGTAGTCGCGGTCCAGAAGATGCTGGACGTTCTCCCGCATCTTGAAGCCTTTGCGGAAATATTTCTGCTCCGTCACGCTCACCTCTCGTACCCGACGTCCGTGGATTCAGTGCTCGAAGTTGAGTGTAGCGCATCTACCCCGGAGCGTCGGGAAGAGATGTGGCGAACATCACTGTCGCCGCGAATGTAAATTGGGTGTAAAATCTAGCGCCGTGGACCGCAGAGCCACCATCATGGTCGCCGACGACGACGCCGAAGCGCTAAAACGCTCCGCGGTCGCCCTGGAGAACGCTGGCTTCCGCGTAGTCTCGGCCACGGACGGTCGCACGGCCCTCCAGGAGGCCCTCACCCGCAGGGTCGACCTCATCATCATGGACGTCTCGATCCCCCAGCTCAGCGGCGTCGAGACGTGCCACTGTCTGAAGGCGATGCCGAAGACCCAGAAGATTCCCGTAGTATTGACCGCGGCCAAGAAAGACCCGGCCGCCAAAGCGCTCGCCCAGCGTACTCACGGCTCGGTCCGGGTCCTTAGAAAACCCTTCGCCGACGAGGACCTCATCTCCATCGTCCAGCAGCTGGTTCGGCCCAAGTCACTGATTTAAAGCTTCTCAGCGAGCTGCCTTCCCAGGCGACTGTCAGCACGCCAGCTTTTTGTCTGGTAGGCCGAGACATCACTTGCACGGGAAGCGGTTCACAGTGTGAGCAGGTGTGCCGGGCTATTCTGAGAGACGGTCTTTCCCGGAGTTCGGAGGCGCGCCTTGCTGCGAGCGATAATCGTCGGAGGCGGTATTGGTGGGCTGACAGCGGCCTTCGCGCTGCGGCGGGAGGACGCCGATGTCGTGGTCCTGGAGAGGGCCGGCGAGTTGCGGGAGATCGGGGCTGGCATCTCCATCTGGGTGAACGCGATGGAGGTACTGGCGGGGCTCGGGCTCGCCGAAGCCGTTCGGGCCGCAGGGAGGGAAGAATCGGAAGGGATCGAGGCTACAATCCGCACCGCCGGCGGCGTGACGCTCTCCCGACTCCCTGCTGAGGCACTGGGAAAGAGGTTCGGCCTCAACGTCATACTCACGCGCCCCGATTTGCAGCGGGTCCTGCTGGACGCGGTGAAAGAGGCCGGCGTACCGGTGAGGGCTGGCTCGGAATGCGTCGGGTTCAGGCAGGATCGTTCCGGCGTCGTGGCTCGCTTAAGCGACGGGCGAGAGGAGCGAGGAGACCTGCTCGTCGGCGCGGACGGCCTGAACTCGGTGATCCGCCGCCAGATGTTAGGCGACGAGCGGCCACGGTACGCCGGGTTCACGGCGTGGCGCGCCCTGGTCGATCTGGAGCAGGATGATCAGGCGTTCGAGGCGTGGGGAGGGGGAGCGTCTTCGGGCTGGTCGGCCTCGGCCTGGGCCGTTTCTACTGGTACGCCACCAAGAACGCACCCGAGGGGCAGGCGGACCCGCGGGCCGGGCGGAAGGCGGAGGTGCTCGAACGGTTCGGGGGATGGCACGAACCCGTCCCTGCGGTGATCCGGGCGACCGAGGAGGCGAAGATCCTGCGAAACGACATCTACGACAGGGAGCCGTTGAAGAGGTGGGGTGATGGCAGGGTTACACTGCTGGGCGATGCTGCCCACCCGATGACGACGCCGAACCTGGGGCAGGGTGCCTGCCAGGTCATAGAGGATGCTGCGGAGCTGGCGGAGTGCCTGCGGGGCGGCGCCGGCGTTGTCCGTGCCCTGCGGCTCTACGAGGACCGACGAAGGAGACGAACCGCCGAGATCGCACGGCGATCCCGGCTACTCGGCAGGGTCTCGCAGCTGGAGAGCCCGCTGCTGTGCGCCGTGCGGAACGCCGCCGTCAGGGTTATGCCACTCCGGCTTCAAATGCGTCAGCTGGAGGCCGTCCTCGCGAACGAGAGGTAGCGTCTCCGCCGTGCTGCCGCGGTGGTAAGATCGCTCCCCGTAAAACACGCAGGAAGAGGTAGTGCTTTTTGGGACTGAGCAAGCGCCGCAAAGCGCTCATAACGCTTGCCACGCTCATCGGGACGTTTCTGGCCGCGCTCGACTCGACCGTCGTCGGTACGGCGATGCCGACGGTGATCGGGGAGCTCGGCGGCCTCGAACTCTACCCCTGGGCCTTCGCCTCATACCTTTTGGCCGCGACCGTGACGGGACCCGTCTTCGGAAAGCTCTCCGACACCTACGGCAGGAAGCCCGTCTACCTGGCAGGGATCTTCCTTTTCTTGCTCGGCAGCGTGCTCTGTGGCACCTCGCAGAGTATGGGGGCCCTGATCCTCTTCAGGACGCTGCAGGGGCTGGGGGCGGGCGCCGTACAACCCGTTGCCATAACGATAGTCGGGGACATCTTCGAGCTCGAGACGCGGGCGCGCATCCAGGGACTCTTCGGGGCTGTGTGGGGGATCTCCGCCGTCGTCGGGCCCGCCGCGGGCGGCTTTCTTACGGACCTTATCTCCTGGCGCTGGGTCTTCTACGTGAACGTGCCCTTCGGCATCGTCGCCGCCGTCCTCCTGGCCGCGACCCTGAGCGAGACGTTCGAGCACCGCGCCCGTAGCGTGGACTACCTCGGCACGGTCCTCCTCACAGGCGGCCTCGTCGCCGTGTTGCTCGCGCTCCTGGGGGGCGGCGGTACGCCGGGGCTCTCGGCCTTGACTCTCGCGCTCTTCTTCGGTGGTATAGCCTTGCTCGCGCTCTTCGTCTTCGTCGAGTGGCGGGTCGATGACCCGGTAGTCCCGCTCGACCTGTTCGGGCAGCGGATCATCGCCGTCTCCGCCCTCGGGAACCTGGCGATGGGCGGGGTCCTGCTCGGTGTCTCCGTCTACGTGCCGCTCTTCGTACAGGGGGCGTTGGGTGGGACGGCGATCACGGCCGGGGCGGCCGTGGCCTCGCTCTCCATCGGGTGGCCGGTAGGGTCTTTTGTAGGGGGGAGGATGCTCCTCCTTACCGGATACCGCACGACGCTCCTCCTCGGCTCTGCCCTGATCGCCCTCGGCTCGGCCCTCTGCGTGCCTATGGACGGCGAGACCTCGCTCGTCTACGTCGTCGTCGCCGTCGTCGTCATCGGGCTCGGGCTTGGCTTCTCGAGCACGAGCTACCTGGTCAGCGTGCAGAACGCCGTACCCTGGCGCCGTCGCGGCGTGGCGACCTCATCGGTGGTCTTCTTCCGTACCGTCGGCGGCTCACTCGGGGTCGCCGTGATGGGCGCTTTCCTGAACGCCTCCCTCGGAGAGCGCTACCGGGCCGCCGTACAGAGGGCCGCAGGGGGCGACGCCGCTCTCAGGCACCTTCTCTCCGATCCCAACGCCCTTCTACAGCCCGCCGTGCGGAGCCGCATTCCGGAGGCCGCGTACTCGGAGCTTGCGGGCGCCCTCGCCGCGGCGCTCAGCCCGGCGTTCTGGGTCCTGCTCTTCTGCGGTCTCTCGGCCCTCGCCGTGGCCGCGTTCTTCCCGCGCGGTTCGGCCAAGGATCTCGTAAGCCGCGAGGACCATGGCTGAGTCAGGACGCGAGCTGACACTGGAAGATCTCCCTCGCCCGCCGCTCTTCAAGCTCACAGACCCCGAGGGGAGGGACGTCTTCCAGGAGACCGAGGTCGGCGGTGAGAGGGCCGAGGTCGCGGCCCTTTTCTCGGACAGGGAGCTCGCCAGTGAGTTCTCCGCCGGTGCCGCCGCGCACGGGATGGAGGATCTGTCTGGCCTCGACCCGCGTGAGCTCTCGGACTGGGCCGCGGTCGAAGACTTCGCGCTCTCCGGCGCCGACTTCGTGCTCGTCGTCTCAGAGGCGGGTGCAGGACTCTTCCACCCTGATGACGTGGCGCACAGAGCCTCCGAGATGGCAGGGGAGATCCCTTTTCCCCTGTACGTGATCTCCGACGAGGTGGGGGAGGCGCCCCTGATCTCGGTCGAGGTCGAGGAGGGAGAGGTGCTCGTGGCTGCGCTCTTCAGCTCCCCGGAGAAGGCCAGCGACTTCCGAGAGATGGCACCCCACCTCGACCTGCCCGATAACCTCGGGACCATAGAGGACAGGGACGGGCTCCGTCGACACGCCCTCATAGCGCGTGAGGCAGGGGCTACCTACGCCGTTGTGGACCCGGCATCCGGCCTCACTGAGGCGATCCTGATAGAGGAGCTGATCTCCTGACCTCGAGTTGGGTTCGAGACGCGTCGAGGCGGGGAGCGGCGCGTGTCCAGTGCCGGGCCCGTCCGGCCGATAATACGCTCGACTACACTGTTCGATGATATGGGTGGCCCACATTGATGGGAAAGAGGCGTCTGGAGTGGATCGGTTTTCCTCTGGCTACAAGGATTAATAATGAAGAGTAGCGGACTGACGCTTGCCCTGGATGTTGATTCTACCATCTGGGACACGGGCTCCTGGATCTGTTCGGCGGTTCTCGAGGTAACGGGCGAGACGCTGGATATGGAGGCCATCACCACGTGGACCCACGTACTCGACGCCTACGGAGAACAGACTACGACCGTTATCTTCGAGCGCGTCTTCGACCCCGCGCGCATCCGCGAGCGGGATCCCTATCCCGGCGCCTCTGCGGTGCTGCGTGAGCTGCAGGTGGAGCGTGGCATACAGATCCACTTCGTAACCCACAACGACCCCGAGGTTATCGGGCCTCACCTGGAACCCTGGCTCAGGGAGCATTTCGGTCCAGGCGTGGGGCTCACGGTCACGATGGGGGACAAGCTCGACATCCTGGAGAAACTTGACGCCTTCGGACTCATAGACGACAGGCCTGACACTATCGGGAGGGCCGCCGACGCGGGTCTGTGGGCGGCGGCGAAGATACAGCCGTGGAACCGCGACCTCGTCGCCCGAAGGGACGACGTGCACGGTTTCTCTGACTGGTGGGAGGTACCGGATCTCCTTCCGCCGATGCGGCGAGGAGATGGTTAAATCCGTGTGCTGGGCGCACTACGGGAGGTGTTGAGGTGCTCCGGCCTCCGACCGTCAGACGACTGCTCCTGCTCGGCCCCTCGCTCGTTCTGGCCGTGCTGATGATCTTCCATCCTTCGCCTTACGACGACGTCGCAGGCGAACTCTTGCCCATCGCGGGATGGTGGACCGTGTGCAGCACACGGTGCAGTTCTTCCTGTTCGCGTTTGCTGGCGCTTCGGTGTGGGCGCTGGTCGCGGGCCTGCGGGGGGTCGCAGCCTGGGT
>CADDZK010000103.1 GCA_902812425.1 Actinomycetota bacterium | reverse complement strand
GCAGGGTAATCAGCAGCAGGGTCAGCAACAGCAGGGCCAACAACAGCAGGGCCAACAACAGCAAGCGCAGGGTCAGCAACAGCAGCAGGTGAGCCCGGCGCAATTGCTGGGTCGCGCGTTGACCGACATCAGGAAGGTCCAGAACTTCCTGGAGCTCAACTACCCGGACCAGGGCGACGCGATCCAGATGCAGCGTGAAGCCGGTGACCTGATCTGGAACCTGATCCAGAGTATGCAACAGCAGCAACAGGGCCAGCAGTAACGGTAAGAGCGATCAGCAGAATATAGGCTGAAGGCGGCTGTTTCGCACCGGGTTTAGCTCTTCCAGAAGCTATTCACGGCGTCGCGGTTGCTCGATGACCATTGGCCCATCGCGTCCTGCCAGGTCCGAAGAAAGGGTGCCACCTTGTTCTTCCCGCTCTGAGCTTTGTCATCACCCGCCGTGCTTCTCGCCGCGCGATCCCCGCCGGACATCTCATCCCTTATGGCGCTGGCGAACGCGAACAGGGCGTGATCCCCTCCGGCGTCCGGATGGAGTTGCGCGAGGAGCAGACGCCACATTCGCCGGTCCTCGAAAGATATGAGCCGTTCGGCGTCCCTCGCCTCGAACACTGGACAGGACCTCCTCTCTTCCGAGCATTCTATGCCGGGTTAGAAAGCGTTGTAAACCTCTTTGTCACGCAATCGCAACACCTAGAGGAGCAGGGCCGACACGGCGCCCACATATGGCTCGCAGTATCGGATCGAACGGGCGTAAGGAGCGCCGCGCTGATCTGTATTACTAGGGGTAAACATCCTGAAGTCCGTGCGGTAACGCGGACACGCCCTCCAGGTTCAGCCGCCTGCCGTGGCGCGGCCGGGCCACGGCGGCTCCCTCTCGAATCGCTATCTATTACAGGAGAGGATCACCGACCTCGTGGCTATGCCGCCGAAGACCGTCAGTCTTCGTACATCTCCTGCGCCATCTGGTCCACTTTGCGCTTGGCGTGCTCCTGCATGTCCCCGCCGGCGCCCGTATCCTCGGTCATCTCGTTGGCCATCTCCTGCGCCTTGCGCTCGTTGTGAAGGTGGGGATCCCCCCCCGAGCCCGTCTCTTCGGTCACGCTCTGGGCGAGCTCCTGTTCGGCCTGGGCCGGGTCTATAGGCATGTGACCCTCAAGAGGCATGTC
Organism: Actinomycetota bacterium; assembly: GCA_902812425.1. Lineage (GTDB taxonomy): Bacteria > Actinomycetota > Rubrobacteria > Rubrobacterales > Rubrobacteraceae > Rubrobacter_D. The sequence goes on along the minus strand of CADDZK010000103.1, from coordinate 10,556 downwards.
CTGCATCATCCCCGCGTCGGTCTCCTCCTCGCTCACCTCGGTCGCATAATCGGCAGATGCCATCGACTCCATAGACTCCATAGATGCCATCGACTCCATCGACTCCATAGATGCCATCGAGTCCTCTCTGAGGCCGGGCAGGGGTCGCGGCTGGGCGTCACCGACCTCGATCCTCCTCTTGACCTGCTCCTTTCTCCTGTCCGCCGCCACCGCCCTGGCCTCCATCGCGTCGCGAACCTCCTGATCCGCCCTTCGCATGGCTCTCTCTATCCTGCGCTCGGCTTCCTTCTGGCGGCGCTCCTGCTCACGTATGCTCATAGGTGTCTCCCGTTCGACGGTCTAAGGGACATCGCGTGGCTTTCTCGTCTTCGGCGGCTTGGGTGGAATCCGAGGCTTCGGAGGCTTCCTCGTCGAGGCGTCTCCGGTGGGCTTCGAGACGTTACCCGACCTTCCATCCTCGAAGCTCGCGTTCGCCTTCACCTGTACGTTCTCGCCTGCCAGCTTCGCGAGGCGGGCAAGGTCCACGCCGAGTATCCTGGAGATCTTCGCTATGCCCTCGGCATCATCGATCTTGAGTTGCCAGTTGAATTCCCTCCGCCCGCCCGATGAGCCGCCGGTCTTTCCGAGAAGATCCGAGAGGTTCACAGAGCCGGTAGTCCGGCCTCTGGTCCTGCCGCCGGTAGAGGTCTGTGAGGCTCGTTGGCGTCTTCGCTGGGAGGGCCGGGATCTCTCGTCGTGCTCTCTGCGCTTCTGTGGGTTCGAGAGGACCTCGTAGGCCTGCTGGATCTCCTTGAAGCGTTCTTCGGCTGCGGGGTCGTCCGGGTTCGCGTCGGGATGGTTCTCGCGGGCCAGCCGCCTGTAGGCCTTTCTGACCTCATCTTCGGTCGCCCCCCGCGGTACCCCGAGCAACCCGTAGGGATCCTTCATCGGCAGCTTCTCCGCCCCGTCATCACGAAGTCTACGGCGAGCACAAGGTAGCTATCCCCTCTGGCGGTCGGCCCGGTCGCGCGGCAGGGTCCTTATCTCCTTGACCCGCTGCTCGAACTCCTGTGCCGAGCTGGCGTTCTCGAACGCCCAGGCCAGGTCTTTGACGTTCTGCTCATTCGACCTCACGAGTACGAGCGCCTGCTTGAGGGGCATGTCCTCGAATGCCGCCATCGCGATCCCGACCACGTCCAGCGGTTCGGGGATCTCGGCCTTCTCGCACATGGCGTACATCCTGGCCGCTTTCACGAGCTGTCGTTTGAATTCCTTCTGCGTCTCGGTCTCTCCGCCGTTCGGTTGGACCATCTTACTCCTCTCGCCCGGTGGTCTATTCAGAGGCTGCGGCGGGACCTGAGCCCCGCCGCATGAACCTCGGCCCGAGTCAATTATCCCTGGTTCGCCGCGCTCACCACGTCCTTGACGGTGATGCGCCCGCCAGCGCCCGAGCCTTCGACCTGGGAGAGATCCACCCCGAGCTCGTCGGCCTTCTGCTGGGCGGCCTGCGTGACGTCAGGTGCTGCATCCTGCGCCTGATCTGCAGCCTGGCCGGCGGTGTCTTGCGCCTGCTGGGCCGCTCCGCCAGCCGTATCTTGCGCTTGCTGGGCCGCTCCTCCTGCAGCATCCTGGGCCTGCCCCGCGGCCTGTCCGGCGGTCTCCTGCGCGCCCTCGGCCGCCTGTCCGGCCTGATCGGCGACCTGTCCTACGGCGCCTGTGGCCTGGTCGGCGACCTGACCCACGGCATCCCCGGCGCCGCCGTCGCCACCTCCTGTGACCTGCTGGGTCGTGCTCTCGACGGTATCGGTAACCGTCTCGACGGTGTCACCGAGGTCAGGGATCTCGAGGTCGAGGATGTTCCCGTCGGGCCCGATCTGCAGGTGGATCAGGCTTCCCGACTCGTCCTCTACGACGCGCGTCGTCTGCCCCTCTTCGTTGGTCTCATCCTCGTAGCCCTCGGCCGTCGGGAGGTCGGTGACGCTGCCCACTATGTCCTCGTCGACGAGGTTGCCGGCCTCATCCAGTGTGGTCGCGATGATGTCCCCGGACTCGTCCACGGTGCGCTGGACGGTCTGGCCCGCCTCGTCGGTGACCTCGCCTAGCATCTGGGTTCCTGGCGCGAGTCCCTCGGCGGCCTCGCCAACCTGACCAGCTGCGTCTTGCGCCTGCTGGGCCGCTCCTCCTGCCGCGTCCTGGGCTTGCTGGGCTGCGCCTCCGGCCGCTTCCTGAGCCTGTCCCGCAGCTCCCTGGGCCTGCTCGAGTGCCTGGTTTACCTGGTCCTCGACCCCCTGGGTCTGGGCGGCCTCATCGAGCGCGTTCTGGATGCTCTCGTAGGAGTCTATGAGCTCCTGGATCTGCGCCCGTGCCTCCTCTTGGTCTTCGGGCAACTGCTCAAGGAGACCTTCGAGCTCGGAGCGGCTGTTCTCCAGCGTTCCCTTGGCTTCACCCAGGGCGTTACCGTAGAACTCTTTGGCGCTGCTGACGGCCTGCTCCTGGATCTGCTGCGCGAGATTTTGTGCACCCTCGGTCATCGTTCTTCCTTCCCTAGTGAATTTTCCTTCTGCCTTCTACCCAGTTCTGCCCGCATCACGTCTACAAAGGGCCCCTATTCTCCGCCGGATCTCCGCCCGTGTTTACCTACCGGGAGCTGGGCCGCGCTTCTCAACCTGATGCGGGAGTTGCGATACGTCACACCTTCCTCTACCTCCTCGGGCAAGTTCTCCCGCTCGGTCCCTGACACCGATTCACCCTCTGCATAACCGGGGAACCGCACCTTCGTCTCGGGCACTTCTTCGAAGCGCAGCGCGCGCGAGGCAACCTGGGCGGTGAGCTCTACGTCGGGCCTGGCGATCTCGTCAGGGCGGCGCTTCTCCGGGCGCGTCAAGACTTGACCACGTCCTTGATCGTTATGAGCCCGCCGGCGCCAGAGCCCTGTATCTGGGAGAGATCCACGCCCAGATCCTCGGCCTTGCGTCTCGCCGCGTTCGTGGCCCTCGGTCCCTCATCGTCTCCGGCGGCCTGGCCCACGGCGCCGTCAGCCTGGGCAGCGGTCTGCTCGACCGTGTCGGTGGCCTGATCCGCGACCTGTCCGACCGTGTCGGTGGCCTGCTGGGCAGCCCCTCCTGCCGCGCTCGTCACGTCCTTGACGGTTATAAGCCCACCCGAGCCCGTGCCTTCCACCTGCGAGAGGTCAACGCCGAGTTCATCTGCTTTGCGCTGGGCGGCGTCCGACGCCTTTACGGCTTCTTCGGTCGCCTCCTCCGCAGAATCCTCGGCGGCCTTCTTCACGTCATCGACGGTGATCCTGCCGTCGGTACCGGTGCCTTCTATCTCCGTGAGGTCCAAGCCGAGTTCCCTCGCCTGACGGCGGGCTGCGTCCGTGGCGTCGATCTCGCCCTGCTGGAGGAGACGGTCGGTGTCGAGCTCCGAGACGTTCTTCTTCGCCTCGTCGAGCGCCCGCTCTATGGCCTCGTAGTTGTCCATCAGCTCCTGGAAGAGCATCTGGAACGACTCCTCCTGACCACCGGGGATCTGGTCAGGCAACCCCTCCAGGGTGGAGCGGTTCTCCTTTATCTGCTCTTTGAACTCATCGACGGAATCACTGAAAAAGTCCTTGGCTAGCGACATCGTCTGCTGCTGGACCATCTGCTTGGATTCCTGGATCCCGCGGTTCAGCTTCTCAAGAGCCTCGTTCGTCCGATCTTCAGCCACCGTCTCTCCTCTCCCTGTCTCTACTACTTAAGCCTCGCCGCCTGCGCCTACCTCACGCGGATCTCACCTCGACCAGGTTCCCCTCTTCGTCGAAGACCTGCTCGTAGACGTTGCCGGCGTCATCCTGCGCCCGGCTGACCACCCTGCCCTGATCGTCTATGTACTCCTCCTCGATCGGCAGGTCGCCGACGCTGCCGGCGAGGTCCTCGCTGACCACCTCGCCGTTCTCGTTCATGACCGTCTCGAGGATGTTGCCCGCCTCGTCCACGCTGCGCTCGACGGTCTGTCCCGCCTGATCGGCCACCTGGCCGACCTGCTCTGTGGCCTGCCCGGCAACGTCCTGAGCCCCTTCTACCGCCCCCTGCGCGGTGTCGGTGGCCTGTTGCGTGGCGCCTTGTACCGTCTCCTGGGCCTGCTCGGTAGCCTGCCCTGCGGTCTCGGTCACCTGCTGGGCCGTCCCCTGCGCAGCATCGGTGGCGCCTTCTGCTACCTCTCCGACGGTGTCGGTCGCCTGCCCGACCGCGTCGGTCGCCCCTTCTGCCGTCTGCCCGACGGCGTCCGTGGCTCCCTGTGCGACCTGGCCTACCTGCTCGGTGGCCTGTCCTGCGGTGTCGCTCACGCCCTCGGCCGCCTGTCCAGCCGCGTCACCGACCCCCTGCGCGGCTTGTCCTGCGCCTTGACCGACCTCACCTACGGCCTGCCCGGCACCCTGTCCGGCCTGTTCGACGGCCTGTCCGGCTCCCTGGCCGACTTCCTGTACCGTCTGTCCGACACCTTCACCGGCCTCCTGGACGGCCTGACCCGCGCCTTCACCAACCTCCTGGGTGGCCTGGCCCACGCCCTGCCCTGCTTCCTGTACGGCCTGCCCGGCTCCCTGGCCGACTTCGCTCAGCGTCTGGCCAGCGCCTTGACCGACTTCTCCAACCGCTTGTCCGGCACCTTCGCCTACCTGCTGGGCCGTCTGTCCGACGCCTTCGCCGACCTCTCCCACAGCCTGGCCAGCGCCCTGTCCGACCTCGCCTACGGCGTCTCCAGCTCCCTCTCCTACATTCTCCACGGCTTCGCCAGTGCTCTCGACGGCCTGGCCCGCACCTTCGCCAATGTCTTCCACGGCCTGGCCCGTGCTCTCTACCGCTTCGCCGGCCCCCTCACCGACATCCTCTACAGCCGATCCCGCGCCTTCGCCGACGCTCTCAACAGCCTCGCCGGTACTCTCGACGGCCTGTCCTGCACCGGAACCGACGTCCTCGACGGCAGAACCTGCGCCTGAACCTACGTCCTCAACAGCAGAGCCAGCACCTTCACCGACGCTCTCTACGGCCTGGCCCGTGCTCTCGACAGCTTCACCGGCGCCTTCACCAACGTCGGCGACGGCAGAACCTGCCCCTTCACCAACCTCACCTACGGCGTGACCCGCGCCTGAACCCACGTCCTCGACAGCGGAGCCCGCGCCTTCACCGATCTCACCTACCGCATGGCCCGCGCCTTCGCCGATCTCTCCGACAGCTTGTCCGGCACCCTCACCTACGTCCGCGACCGCGGAACCGGCACCCTCTCCGACCTCGCCGACCGCATGACCGGCACCAGCGCCAACGTCTTCAACTGCAGACCCTGCGCCCTCGCCGATCTCGCCTACGGCGTGCCCGGCACCCGAGCCGATATCCTCGACCGCAGAGCCGGCACCTGAGCCAATATCTTCCACGGCAGACCCCGCACCTGAGCCAATATCCTCGACCGCGGAACCCGCGCCAGAACCAATGTCTTCAACCGCCGAGCCGGCACCCGAGCCGATGTCCTCGACGGCGGAGCCAGCACCAGCGCCGATGTCCTCAACCGCTGAATTAAGCCCTTCTCCGACGAGGTTGCCTGCGCCTTCGCCTATGTCTTCGACTGCGGAGTTCAGTCCCTCGCCTACGAGGTCGCCCGCTCCTGCACCTATGTCTTCGACGGCGGAGTTCAACCCTTCGCCGACCAGATCACCGGCACCTGAGCCGATGTCCTCGACGGCAGAGTTCAGCCCCTCGCCAACGAGGTCGCCTGCGCCTTCGCCTATATCCTCTACGGCGGAGTTGAGGCCTTCACCTACGAGGTCGCCCGCTCCTGCACCTATGTCTTCGACCGCGGAGTTCAGCCCCTCGCCCACCAGGTTGCCGGCGCCCTCTCCGATATCCGAGACCGCGGAGCTTACGCCTTCAACCAGCTTCTCGACGATCTGCGGGTTGCGGTCTATGGTCGTGAGGACCCGGTCGAGTATGGCGGTAACGTTGTCGAGCCTGACCTTCAGGAGCGCCTGGGCTTCGACGCCCTGGATGACCAGCTTGACTCTGCCGAGATACGCGTCGACCCCGACGGAGAGCTCTACAAGGTCGAGCACCTTCGCGAAGAGGTTGACCTTCGCCCTTAGGTCGTTGAGCTCGAAGTTGATCTCGTCCACCTTGACTACGGGCACGTCGAGGAGCACGTCGGGGATCTTGCCGTTCATCACGGCGTCGTCCTCGTCGTACTCCAGCGTGTAGTCAGCGTACTCTTTCTCGGGGATCGTCTGGTCGCCTGGTATGTTGGCCGCGAACCTGTACTCTTCTTTCTTCTGAACCGAGGTACGAGGGTCGTTCTTCCTTACCGGAGTGTTGTCGTCGATCTCCCCCATTTGTTGCTGCATCTCGGCTTTTTCTTGCTCCGTCAGGTTTTGCCCGTATCGGGTATCGTCCTGCCCTGACTGCTGTCCCCCCTGCTGCTGGCCTTGCTGCGTCTGGTTGTTCGTCCCCTGCCCCTGCGTCTGGCCCTGAGACCTTTGCCCGCCCGACTGCTGAGTGTTCGAACCCTCGGATGCCATTCCCTTGCCCCCGTACGTAGGTAGAAGTGCTTCGTTACGTTACTTATATGCCACGTTGTGGGCCGGGACAAACCCTCCTGTGATCCAGGCTCAGGCCCGCCAACGCACCTTTTTCACCCTTGCATGAGGTTAGATACCTGGCGACCGCTTCCGGTTACACGCATCTATCTAGGAAGGGGATCAGAGGAACTTCTTGTACACCCCTATGTTGGAGGTGTCGCGGACGCCAAGGGCCTCCTTGAGCTCGTTCAGGCTGGCGCCCCGGCGAAGGAGCCTTATGGCGAAGGTGTGGCGGAGGTTCATCGGGGAGACTCGCCACATCCCGACCTGGTCACAGCGCTTCCAGATGGCGTTCTGCAACGTCTTCGAGGTCGTGACGGGACGGGCGGCCCGCGCGACGATGAGCTCGGGCGTCTCGTCCTCGCGCAATTTTAGATAGTTCCTTAGAGCCTCGACCGTCTCTTCGGAGAGGCGCCGCACGCGCGGGGCGAGGTGGGAGCCAGGACCGCCGAGGTTTATCTGGGCGGCTTCGAGGTCGACGTCGCTCTTGAGGAGAGCACGGATCTCGCTCACCGTCACCCCCGTGTCGAGCATCAGCCTTATGACCGCGGCATCGCGGGCATCGTCGCGGGTGTTGAGGGGGAAGGAGAGGAGCTGGTTCACCTCGTCCTCTTCCAGGAATACGATCCGCTGGTCTAGCGGCTGGTGCATGGGCTCGATGGGGTCGAAGTCAAGCTCGGCCTCCGTCGAGGTCCTGACCCAGTCGAGGAACCTCCTCACGGCGGCGTCCTTGCGGTAGACGGTGAAGCGCTTGCGGTTGCCTCCCAGGAGATGGTTGCGGAACTCCATCACGGCGCCGACGCCGACGCCCTCGATGTCGGTCACGTCCCTCTCTTCGAGGAAGTGGGCGAACTCGCGTAGGTCGGCCACGTAGAACTCGGCGGTGCGGGGGCTCGTGCCAGGGTCATCGGCGAGGTCGGCTGAGAAGGCTTCGATCAGGTCGTCTATCCTCACGCCTACCATTCTAACGGTAAATCCCTGCTACTTGGTATACTCCTGGCGGGTGGTCGGTACTCCAAAAGCGTCGGTCTTGCTCGTCTCGCTGGCGATCCTGCTTTGCCTCGTAGTCCTTCCCGTCGTACCCGAAAGGGAGACGGCCTCGGCGAAGCTCCGCACGACCGAGGTCGAGAACACGGGCACGCTGCTCGGAGAGAACTCCCCCGAGCTTGCAGAGCCCCCCGAAGCCCCTCCGGTTCCTACCGGCGAGGGGAACACATCGGCGGCCATGAAGATAACGGTTCCCAGGCTCGACCTGAAGGACGTCGCCGTGCCAACGGGCTCGAGGCAGTCCGAGCTCGACAGGGAGGGCATACTCCGGCTGCGCGGCAGCGGACTGCCCTGGATAGCGGGCTCCAACACCTTCATCACGGGGCACGCCCTGGGCTTCCCGAGGACCAGGGTACCCTACGCCTTCTACAAGCTAGACAAGATGAGGCCGGGCGATGAGATCTTTATCGACGATTCGGAAGGACGGAGGTACACCTTCAGAGTCTACGACCGCCTGACCGTCGAGCCGGACGACTACTGGGTTACCTACCCCGTTGACGGCAAGACCGTCGTCTCGCTCCAGAGCTGCATCCCCTTTCCTACCTTCCAGCATCGCCTGATCGTGCGCGGCGAACTGGTCTCGTAGCCCGTCAGCACGCCGCCCTGCGGGCGGCTCTCAGCACGCTCAGGCCTTTAAGGCCTTCGCTTTTAGCCGTCAGCTCTTCTGGCGGCGACCTCCCACACCACCTTCTCCCCGCCGTACCTGAGCGTTACGCGCTCGTCGGCCCCGATCACCTCCCAGCCCTCCCTGAAAAGAGCATCCACGCTCGTCCTGTCGAAGAGACGCTTCGGCATCCCCCCGACGAGGTAGAAGTTCTCCTCGATCTCCTGTTTTTCGGCGGCGGAGTAATGCGGGTCTCGCGTCGAGTTAAAGCGGGCGAGAAGATAACCGCCGGGTTGCAGGCAGCGCCGGACGTCTTGCACGATCTGAAGCGTCTTACTCCAGGGGAAGTAGTGCAGAGAGAGGCTCGCCAGGATCACCCGAAAAGCTGCGTCGGGGAAGGGCAATCCGCGGGTGAGGTCCACGTTCTTTAGCGCGGCCTCAGGCGCGCGCCGCCGCGTCAGCTCCAGCGCTTCATTCGAGAAGTCCGCAGCGATAACTGCGAACCCGAGCTCCGTCAGGAAGCGGGTATCCTGCCCTCCGCCGCAGCCAAGCTCCAGGATGGGGATCTTGCGGCTAGTCTCGAGTAGGGTTTGCCAGCGCTCCAGCCAGGGGTCTTCGTAGCCTCGCCCGGAGCTGCGTAGGATCTCGCCCCAGCTCTCTACACCCGTCCTCACCGCTTGTGGAGGACGTGGCGCTCTATGGCGTCGTGGGCGGCGTTGATCTCTGCCGTGACGCGCTCGGCGCGGACGCGCTTCTCCGGGTCGGAGAAACGGTCGGGGTGGAAGCGCTTGACCAGCTCCCTGCGTTTCCTGTCCACCTCCGCCATGGAAGCGCCGGGGGCCAGGCCGAGCCTGTCGTAGGCGGCGAGTACGCCCGGCGGGTATCGCCTGGGGGTGAAAGTGGTGGCCGTAGAGCGCCACCCCGAGGTCCTCTGCTGGGAGCGCTCCTGCGAGCTGCTCCTGCCGCCCTCGTTACGTTCTGCCGCCTCTTCTGCGGCGCGGCGTTCCTCGGCCCTGCGCCACTCCTCTGAGGCGCCCCTCCACGCTGCCTCGAAGGCCCCCCTCAGGGCCTCGCTGCGCTCGCGGCTGACGCGGAGCCTCTCGCGGAAGCGGTCGTCCTCCTGCAGGCTCGAGACGAAACCCTGGGCGAGGCGCCCCAGGCGGCGCGGTATGCTCACTGTCCCTTGTTTTCCCCGGTGTCCAGGTACTCCTCGGAGTCGGAGAGCGGGCCGGGGCGGCGGAGGACCTGGGTGTCGTCCTCGTCGTCCACACCCTCTATAACCTGCGTCTCCTCCCCTGCTGGGTCGGCCTGCGGCTCCGCGACGCCTTCCTGCGGCAGGCCGAAGAAATCGCGCACCATATCTATGTTGTCCAGGCCGGCCTCGGCCGAGGCGATCTTCCTCTCCTCCTCGGCCACGCCGAAGTTCCTGGCCTCGCGCGCCTTGCGGATCTCGTCTTCGAGGTTCCGGATCACCTCTTCCGTCTCTTCCTTGAGCTGCTGTATGCGACTCTCGCTGAGGTCTATCTCGGAGTTGAGCTTGGACTCCCTGGCCCTCGTCGAGGACTCGAGCTCGGCGATGTCTATGCCCGCCGCCTCAAGCGTGCCGCGCACGATGCGCACCGCCGCCGGTCTCGGCACCTCGGGCGGGAGATTCCTGATGACCTCGGCGGCCCGCTCGACGGTGAACCCGTGTGCCGCGGCGCTCTCCGGTTCGCCCGCGGTGGACGTGCCGACCTCCTCTGGGGAATAGACGGCCGTCCCCTCGCCCTCGTTGCTACCCGCGAACACTCTGGAGAAGAAGCTCTGCCTGGTCTGGCTGCGGTCTTCGTTCATCTCGTCGACATCCTTTCCGTAGCGGGTAGGGTCTCGACGCGCCGCGTCACCTCATCGAGACCGCGGCGGAAGTACGCTATACGCTCTTTGAGGTGCGCAAGACCCGGCTCGAGCGGCCCCGATACGAGGCTGTCGTCCAGGGCCAGCAGTTCCGCACGCAGGTTGCCGAGCAGGCTCTCCGCGCCCTCGAGCTGGGCGTTGATCATGCTGATCCCGCCGAGGACGTCCTCGTACCCCGCGAGCTCCCCGCGCCGCCCCTCGAGCGCGCTCTCGAAAGGCGCCCGCATGGGTGAATCCGCCTCCAGAGTTGCGAGGTCCCTCTGCAGCTCCTTGATGCGTTTCAAGATCGAACGCCGGTCCACGCTCTCGAGATGCCGCCTGAGAGCGGCCCTCCTGCGCGCGAGCCGCGCCGCGGCCTCGACCTCGCCGACGATGGTGAAGATGTTCTCGTCAAGAAGCGGCCTGCACTCCTCGGGCAGTAGCTCCCAG
>CADDZK010000102.1 GCA_902812425.1 Actinomycetota bacterium | reverse complement strand
GGGCAAGCTCTCTTACCTGCGGGCATCTCTGGAGGTCGCGAGGGACTTCGACGTGCGCGAGCTGATGCTCTACCTCGACGACGAGCCGCGGGAGGTAAAGGCTGTCAACGTGGTCGTCGGCAACTGCCGCTACGCAGGCGGAGGCTGGCTCGCCGCCCCGAAGGCCAACCCTGAGGATGGGCTGCTCGACGTCGTCGTAATAGAGACCCTGGGGATGACCGACCTCCTCGAGCTTGCGCCGGCGCCGCTCGCGAACTCCAGCTACCTGGACAAAGAGGGTGTGTTCTTCGCGCGGGCCAAGGAGATCCGGGTAGAGACCCAGCCTCCTGGACTGGAGTTCACCACCGACGGCGAGGTCATCGGCAACGAGCCCGCCGAATTCTCCGTCATCCCCCACGCCCTCGAAGTCATAGTCGGACCCGAGTACGTCGCCGAGCCCGCAGGATAGAATAGAGCCATGATCAAAGTGCTACTCTTCGGTGCCGCGGCGGACCGGGCCGGGACCCGCGAGACTGAGATACAGGTAGACGACGGCGTAACTTTAGCGGAACTCTGGCCGCTGCTCGCCGAGCGGCATCCCGGTCTCGCCCCGATGCGCCATACGCTGGCTTTCGCCGTCAACGGCGAGTACGCGCGCGGGGACGCCGGCGTCTCGTCGGGCGACGAGGTGGCGGTCCTGCCGCCCGTCTCGGGCGGCTAGATGTTCGCCATAGTCGATGAGCCTCTCGATGTGGGGGCTATGATCGGGGGCGCCCAGAGGCCTGACTGCGGTGCGATCGCCACGTTCGTCGGTACCACGAGGATCGACGAAGCAGAAGGCGCATCGGTCGAGTACCTCGAGTACGAGGCGTACCGTCCGATGGCGGACAGGAAGCTGGAGGAGATCGGGGCCGAGATCGAGGAGCGCTGGGACGTCGGCCACGTCTGCATAGTGCATCGTCTCGGCAGGGTAGACCCCGGCGAGGCCAGCGTAGCCATTGTCGTCGCCGCGCCGCGTCGCGGTGCGGCCTTCGAGGCGAGCCGCTACGCTATCGAACGCATAAAACAGGTCGTACCCATCTGGAAACGCGAGGTCTGGTCCGACGGCTACGTATGGGTCGGAAGCCAGGTCGGAACCAGAGACAAGGCCTCGCATTAGGAGACGGTCCGAACGAGGCGTGCGGCGCCGGACGTTCTTCAGTGGACACTAACTGAACAGCACGTAGACGACGAACGCCCCGGCGAAGGCCAGGCTCCCTGCGACCACCACGAGGTAGGTAACTACGGAGGGAACGAAGTCGTCGGTGGCGATCCTGCGCCGGTAGCGGAGGAACTGCACCGTCCCCATCACGAGTGTAAGCGCCCCGAGCAGGGCCAGCGCGAGCCCGAAGAGCTCCGAGGAGCTGGTCGAGCCGACCTTCAGGGAGGCATCCACGAGTGCCCCGGCCCTTTCGACGACTAGCCCGAGCGAGATCAGGCTGATCCCCGTCCTCACCCACGCGAGCAGCGTCCGCTCGTTCGCCAGGTGCTCCCTGATCTCGGTACTGCCCTGCTCTCTGGGCCCGTTCTCCTCTTCCATGGCCTCGGACTCCCTCCTTACGAACGCTGCTCTGACCGGCCAAACCGAAGATCACTGCAACAGTATTTTTCGGGTTTTCCTGTTCGAATTCAGATCGGTCGCGCCCGTGCGACGAGCACGGGTGGGATCTCAACGAAGTTCTCCCAGGAGAGCGCTATTTTGGCAGATCGTGAGCCACCCTCTCGTCCTGCGAAGGAGGGTTCCTCCATGCCGTCCACCGCGAAGCCGGCCCTAAAGCAAGCTCCGAACAACTCACTCAGGGGTCTGTGAAAGTAAGGATGCGGCACGGGCTCACCTGGCATCCCGGCGCCTTTTCCGGGTGGTACTCGCAGGTAACCGGCTACCTTGACCGAATACGTCTCGACCAAGGTACCCTCCCTGTCTTCTTCCTCCAGGACCAGCGTGACCGCCTTGGAGTTGAAAGCCGGGTGCTGCACCGAGAAGACGAAGCGGCCTTTCGGCCTGAGAAGACGGCGCAGGGCGCGCATCAGCGGATCAATAGTCGGCATGTCCATCAGGGCCATGTTGCAGACCGCCGCGTCGAAACGTTCCTCGCCCAGGGCGAGCATCTGCTCCTCGTCGGTCGCGTCGGCTACCAGGTACTCCACGGCGTCGCCGTAGCCCGCCTTCTCGGTGCGGGCCCTGGCGAGCCCGACGAACTTTTCGCTAAAGTCGGTGGCCACCACCCTCGCCCGGAGCTCCGCGAGCCTCCTCGAGAAGACGCCGTTGCCACAGGCAACATCGAGCACCGTCTCACCGGGCTGCAACTCGAGCAACCGCTCTGCGGCAGGACCGACGAGTACCCTCTGGAAGGCGTTGCCCTCGCCCATCATCTCGTCCCAGAAGACGGCCTTTTCCTCCCATGCTTTGTGTGCCTGGCTTGCTAGCGCCGTCTCGCTGACCGTAGAGTCCTTATTTACGCCGTCGGCCGCGCTCACGCCGGTCTCTCCCCTCGTCTTTGTTAAATCCTCCGGACGAGGCATCATAGCGCAAGTGTAGCTCGATGATCTTCCAAAGCGCGTCTGTCGAGCGCTACGGAGATACTTCTTCCTCCGGATTTACGTCCCCGGGCCAATGCCCGGTACTTTCTGGGGTAGAGTTCCTTGCACAAAAGATAGAGAATGAGCCGTATCTTCCGGGAACAGGATGGGCGAAGAGGTCAGGGTGTTGGATCGACGGATCGGGCTCGAGCAGGAGTTCTTCCTGGTCGACGCTTCGGGCCGTCCATCTGAGCGGGCCGACGAGTTCCTGGAGCGTTGCCGGGCTGCGACCGGGCAGGATAGTGCTTGCTTCGCCCCCGAGTTCGTGACGGGTCTCGTGGAGGTAAACACGCCCCCTGTCCGTACTCTCTCCGATCTGGAGCGCGAGTACACACAGAACCTGCTGCTGGCCCTGCGAACGGCGCATTCGCTGGGGCTCAGGCTCTACCCGCTCGGCACCTATCCTCTGCCCATCGAGCCCGAAGTCCGGGAAGAGCTGGACTACATGGTCCAGGTGAGCACGGTCGGTCCCGAGAGGTTCGTCGACGCCGGGCGGTGCGCGGGTACGCACCTGCACCTGGAGTTGAGCCCAGGGACGGTGGACGCACAAGCCGGGATCTCCGCCAGCGCGTCAGCCGCCGCGCGCAAAGAGCTTCTGAACCTCTACAACCTGGCGACGGCCCTGGATCCCGCGCTGGTGGCACTTACCCGCTCGTGCCCGTACTTCGAGGGACGGAGGACGGGGATGGCCAGCCGCACGATTCACTACAGAGGTAGTGCCATCTTCGGGTGGGAAGGCGTCTACACAGAGTTGCCTCAGGTCGGCGCCTTGCTGCCCTACGCCGACGACGCGGAGCACCTCGTCAGACAGCAGTTCGACCGCTACAGGGCCTGGCTCACGGCTATGGATCGGGCTGGTGTGGAGAGAGATCTTTTCATCGAGGCGGGCGGGGACCTGCTCAGACCTGCCTGGAACCCCGTGCGCCTCAACCGCCAGGGCACGCTGGAGCTGCGCGGCATGGACAGCAACTACCCAGGGATAATCCTGACGGCGGCGGCCATGATCCTCGGCGCCGCTGACCGCGTCAGGCGGGAGAACCTGGACGTGGTACCGGACGAAGGGACGCGCTCTTTTGAGGTCACGGAAGACGTGCTCAGGGTGCCGGGCTTCGGCCGTCTCGGCGGGGAGCTACTCTACGCGGCGGTTACAGGAGGAGCGAGAGACGAGACCGTGGCCACCTACCTGGACTCGATCCTTGAGTTCACCGGTGTGGAAGACGAGCGGCTCACCAGGCTCCTGCGCGACCGCCGCACAACAGGCATGTATCCGACCACCGAGGCCGGTATTTTCGAAGGATGCGCCCCACACCTCTCGGAAGACGAAGGTCTGCGCCTCGTGCTTGAAGCCTGCGACGAACTGGAAGCTCAGGTCTCGCACCTCGACCGATCCCGGCGCAGGGGGGAAGAGCCGGCGGATGTTCCCTAGGTTTCCCCGAAAACGTCGCCACAGAGTCCGCGCCTCACAGCGAACGTGAGAGAAAATTCCGGGCTGGCCGCGAGCTCGCATACGTGCCATGCTTTAGTTCCTATGCCCCGGATATGAGGACGACAGAGTATGAGTGAGGCAGGAAACGGGGAGCGTGCGCTTCAAGGCAAGGCGGCGCTGATCACCGGCGCGAGCAGCGGCCTGGGGAGGGCCACGGCGATCGCCCTCGCCGGAGCCGGCGCGGACGTCGGGCTGGTAGCAAGGAGCGCACAGGAGCTCGAGGGCGCCAGAGAGGAGGCCGCGAAGTTCGGCACCAGGACTCTGGCCCTGCCTGCGGACCTGGCCGGAGAGGATGATGCGGCGCGGGCGGTCGGACAGACCGTCGAAGCTTTCGGGCGCATAGACGTGCTCGTCAACGCAGCAGGCACCGACGCGCCGGGCACGGTGGAAGAGCTCTCCGTAGAGGGCTGGGATCGTACGCTCTCCGTGAACCTCAGGGCGCCGTTCTTGCTCTCCAAAGCTGCTTTTCCGCATATGCGCGAGGCGGGCGGGGGCACGATCGTCAACATCTCCTCTGTGGCGGGGAAGAAGGGCTGGGCGAACGCTTCGGCATACTGCGCCTCCAAGTTCGGCCTAACGGGTTTCACAGAGGCGTTGGCGGACGAAGGTAGAGAGTACGGCATCAGGGCGATCGTACTGTATCCCGGCGCGATGGCGACCAACTGGGGCGCGTTCGACCCGGAGGAGCGCCAGCACAGCAAGCCGAACGAGGCCCCACCGACACGGGTTCTCCCTCCCGAGCGGGTCGCTGACTTCATCGCCTGGTTCGCCGCCTCCCCGCCTGAGTTAGTGCTGACGGAGGCGATCATAGCCCCCATCGAAGAAGGTCTACCCTAGAACAGTCAACGGCGCGTCAGCCCTGCTCCGCAGGTTTCGTCCCACGGGTATACTCACACCAAATGGGCAAGGATCGCACATCTTCGGGTATGGACTTCGGGGTGCGGGTCGGGGCGGTCGTGGAGCGCGAAGGGGCGCTCCTTCTGGTGCGCCACCAGAAACCCGAGAGAGACCCTTACTGGGTGCTGCCAGGAGGCAGGCTCGAGCCGGGCGAGACGATACCGGAGTGCGCGAGCCGCGAGGTCGCTGAGGAGACGGGGCTCACGGCCAGCTTCTCAGGGGTTCTCTACCTTAGCGAGTTCCTGCGGGAGGGACGCCACACGATAGACGTCGTCGCCCGTATGGCGCTGGAAGGAGACGAGGAGGCGAGCCTCGGTAGCGACCCCGAGGTAACGCCAGGCACACAGCCGACCCTCACAGAAGTACGCTGGGTTAGCGTCGAGGAACTGGCGGAGATCCAGCTTCTTCCTGCCTCCATAAAGGAGCGACTACTGAAAGACGCAAGCAGCGGATGGATCCGGGATAGCGTCTACCTCGGAAGCGCCGGTGGCTGACCCTCAGAGCGCCTTGCTCTCGGTCGTCTTCCTCGACGCAGCCGTCGCGGGGGCCGTGATCGGGGGTTTCTGGCTTGCGGTCTCGCTGATACGGAGCTTCGGCAAGAAGATAGGGTACTCCCTTGCCCCCTTGGGGTTCTCGCGACCCAGAGGAGGCATCCCGGCGGGGATCGGCGCCGGGGTGGCGGTCGGCGTCGGTGCCGTCGTATTGAGCATGCTCGTGAACCCGCTCAGTATCCTAGTCCTCAAACAGCTCGGCTACCCGACGAGATCCATGGTTCAACGACCGTTCATGGAGGGGCTCGTCGGCTGGGTGCGCGAGAGCCCTGGCGTGGCAGTACCGGCGATAGTTCTCGTCGTCGTGCTCTTCGGTCCCGCCGTGGAGGAGTTGATCTTCAGGGGCGTCATTTTTAACGGCCTCTACCGACTGGGGGCTCTGATCTCCGCGAGATCCCTCGGGAAGGAGAGCGTGCCTCCCGACAAGGTGCTTTTCGCCTTCTCCGCGCTCGCATCATCCATACTGTTCGCCCTGCTGCACCTGGAACCCGTCCTCTTGCCTGTCCTCGTGATACTCGCGATAACCCTGTGCGCGCTCTTCCAACGCACGGGCAGCCTCCTGCCTTCTTTCGTCGCCCACGCGACGTTCAACTCCTTCGCCACCGCGCTCATCATCCTGAACGGGATGAACATCCTGAACGTGCCCGTCTAGCGACCTCAGCGCGGCTGTTCTCCTGTGTATCGGGCCCTGGGACGTATAAGGGAACCACTCTGGTACTGCTCTATGGCGTGCCCGATCCAACCCACGGTCCTCCCGAGGGCGAAGAGCGCGACGGCCCCGCCGGCAGGAAGCCCCAGCATGCGCGCGAGCGTCGCGAGCGCGAAGTCCACCGTGGGACGCTCGCCCATCAGCTCAAGCACCTCCCCGGCAACGGCTTCGCACAGAGCGACGGCGGGACTCTCGGGATAGGCTTCGGCCGTCAGGCGTAGCAACCCCGCTCCGCGCGGATCTCCCTCGGGATAGAGCGAGTGTCCGAACCCCGGGATACGCTCCCCCCTCCTGAGACGGCCGGAGATCGCTGCGCGCGCGTCTCCTGTGTCCTCGACCTCCCGCAGGAAGGCTTCGACGAGCTCGATCTCCCCTCCGTGCTTGACGCCCCCGAGCGCCGCAAGCCCGGCCAGAACGACGGCGTAGGGAGTGGCCTCGGAGGAGGCGACGCACCTCGCGGCGAAGGTCGAGACAGGCAACTCGTGGTCCACACAGTAGACGAGCGCGGCGTTGAGAAGCGCCCCGGCCTCCTCCCGCGGACTCCAGCCACGCCGTAGGGTCTCGGCGAGCCCGTGAGCGTCCTCTCCAGAAGCCACCTCCGTCATCAGGCGAAGTATCCTGGCACCTGTACGCGCGACGGCGTGGGACCGCAGGTCGTAAGCCGCAGGGTCCTCGGCGGCAGCTAGAGGAAGCAGGATCTGGAAGACCTCGACGGGCGGCAGTCCGTCCACGCTCCCGAGAACGCTCCTGATGCGCCCCGAGAGCTCGGGCGGTTCGGCCCCGAAGAGCGCAGGAGCCATCGCCTCGTTACCAGTCCAGATCAGGGCCGCCACCTCCTCGATGCTCTTCTCCTCCGCGAGCACCGCAACGTCACACCCCCTGTAATACAACCCGCCTTCGTCGATCAGAGTGATACCGGACTCCATCACGGGCGTGCCCCAGTGAAGCGCACCCTCGACCACCCCGTCAGGGTCCCGCCTGCGCTCCTTCCGCTCCTTGAGCCTGCGCACGTCCTCAGCCCTGTAGCGCCTGTTGCGCCTCTTCCCCTCCACCGCCTCAGAACGTACCATCCCCCGACTCACGTACGCGTATAGAGTCGCCAGGCTCACCCCAAGCTCCTCAGCGGCCCGCCCGGCACTCAGATACCGTTCCTCCCCCATAAGATCTCCTTCCGCCCGCATTCCTCAGACCGTACTATAAATTGATTCTAAAATCAATATTGATACATATTTCATGGAGGGTTACGATTGAAGAGCTACGAGGGCGGTTCGGGCCATGGGTCCGGGCCAGGCTGAAAGGACGAACATGAGTGAGACATCTCGGACGGGCTTCGTTGCGGGGCTGGAGGACGTGGTTGCGGCGGAGACCCGTCTCAGCGGGGTGGACGGCGAGGCTGGGGAGTTGACCATCGCGGGGTTCCCCGTCGAGGAGTTGGCGGGACGGGCCTCCTTCGAGGAGACCATCTATCTGCTGTGGCACGATACGCTGCCCGACGCCGGGCGGCTCGCGGATTTCAGGGAGGAGCTTGCGGTGCAGAGGGAGTTACCGCGGGCTACCCTGGATCTTCTGCGGGCCGTGGCGGGGGACGAGGTTCCCGCGATGGATGCGCTGCGCATGGCCGCCGGTACCGTGAACCCCGGCACGGACGAGGAGGAGGCGCTGGCGCTCGTGGCGCGCGTGCCGACCATCGTCGCCGCGTACTGGCGGATGCTAGGAGGAGAGGAGCCTGTGGACCCTGATCCGGGGCTCGGCCATGCCGCCAACTACCTTTACATGCTCACGGGCGAAGCGCCCGGAGCTGAGTTGACTCGGGCGCTCGAAACGTATCTCAATACCGTCTCGGATCACGGCATGAACGCCTCCACCTTCGCGGCCAGGGTTATCGTCGCCACCCGCTCTGACTTCGTTTCGGCCGCGGTCGGGGCCATCGGGGCGCTCAAAGGTCCGCTGCACGGCGGTGCGCCGGGGCCGGCGCTCGACGTCGTCTTCGAGATCGGGGAGTCGAGCAGGGCCGAGGAGTATTTGCGGGAGAAGCTCGGGCGTGGCGAGCGCCTCATGGGGTTCGGGCACAGGATCTACCGGGTTCGCGACCCCAGGGCTGACGTGCTCGCCGCTGCAGCGGAGCGTCTGTACATGACCGATGGGGACAGAGAGCTCTACGAGCTGGCGCTCGAGGTGGAACAGACGGCGCTCCGGCTGCTCGCGGAGCACAAACCGGGGCGGAACCTGCAGACCAACGTCGAATTCTACACGGCGCTCCTGCTGCACGGGCTCGGGTTACCGACGCAGCTCTTCACCCCCACCTTCGCGGCAGGAAGGGTCGCGGGATGGACGGCGCACTGCTTCGAGCAGAGGGCGGCGGACCGCCTCATCAGGCCGCAGTCCGTCTACGTGGGGAGCAAAGACAGAGAGTGGGTGCCGCTCCAAGAGCGCTAGAGGAGACAAAAACGACCCCCGGAGAAGTCCGGGGGCCGTACCCTTCTGAGCGTTACGCAGGTATCCCGTCTTTCAGCACGTCCGCCTTCACTACATGGGAGGCGGAAAAGTAACCCAGGATCCCGCCGGGTGTTTTGGTGGGCCTAGGTCAGAGCCACCTCTCCCAGAAGATACCCGCGACTACTACTCGATGCGTCTATCTGGATCACCTCCTTTCGCGTGCCGTCAACTTCGCGAAGTGTACTACCGCGCTTTGTATACAGCAAGGGTGAGCCTCAAAGATTAATTCTCTTCGAGGCGCAGCCTGAGGAGGTCGAAGGCACGGTTCGCGCTCCTCTCGCGGATGGCATCCCGCGAGCGCGCCCAGGCCGTGAGGTCAAGCTTCTCCGCGAACGTGCCCTGTACGTCGGAGACCCCGACGAAGACGAGCCCGACGGGCTTCTCCTCGGTCCCGCCGTCGGGGCCTGCTATACCTGTGACGGAGAGTCCGTAGTCGGCGCCCGAGACCCTGCGCGCCCCTTCGGCCATCTCGCGCGCCACGGACGCGGAGACGGCGCCGTGCTTCAGGATCAGGTCGTGCCCAACCCCGAGCAGGCGCTCCTTGGACTCATTCGAGTAGGTGACGAGCCCCTCTACAAAGTAGGCAGAAGAGCCTGGCATGTCCGTCAGGCGCTTGGCGAGGAGGCCCCCTGTGCAGCTCTCGGCGAGTGCGAGGGTGGCGCCCCGCTCCATGAGAAGGCGCCCGACCGCGCCTTCGAGGGTCTCGTCGTCCTCACCGAAGTAGTATTCGCCGAGGCGGGCGACGATCTCCTTCTCCACCGGAGCTATCTTCTCCTGTGCCTCCCTCTCGGTCGCGGCGCGGGTCGTTATCCGAAGACGCACCTTGCCCTGGCCCGCCAGGGGGGCGACCGTCGGGTCCGTCGCGTCGAGGAACTCCTGGACCTTCTCTGCGAGGGCTGACTCCCCGATGCCTGCGAAGTGGAGCGTCTTCGAGACGATGGAGCCATCGCTGCGAGCCCGGATCAGGGGCTCCAGCGTCGCCTCGAACATGCTCTTCATCTCCGTAGGCACCCCTGGGAGCGTGGCGAAGAGCGTCCCGTTCCACTCCACGAGAGCCCCCATCGCCGTCCCGACAGGGTTCGGGATGAGCTGAGTACCCTTTGGAAAGAGCGCCTGCTTGTAGTTGTTCGCCGTCGGTGTGCGGCCGAACTTCGCGAACATCCTATCAACGTGCTCGCGGGCCTCCCCGTACTCGACCATCTCGCGGCCCGTCAGGGTCGAGAGGCAGGCGTTCGTCAGGTCGTCGGAGGTCGGGCCGAGGCCGCCTGTTGTGACCACGAGGTCAGAGCGGGAGGCGGCCTCGAGCAGGGCCGCGACGATCCTCTCCGAGTTATCCCCGACGGTCGTGTGTCGGTAGATACCCACCCCGAGCTCGGCGAGGCGCTGGCTGATCCAGGCCGTGTTCGTGTCCACTAGGTCACCGAGGAGCATCTCGGTCCCGATGGTAACGATCTCCGCTCTGTCTATGTTTTTCCCATTCTGCACGCAGGTATTCTACAATCCGCCGGATGGAGGACCACGCGAAACTTCACACTCTCCTCGAAGAAGCCGACGCCTTCGCCCGTTCGAGGCTCTCGGAGGGACGCTACGGCCACACCCTGAGGGTCGCCGATACCGCAGAGGAACTGGCGCGGGCCCACGGCCTCGACGAGGACAGGGCGCGGCTGGCCGCCCTCCTACACGACGCGGCGCGCGAGAGTGGGCCTGATGAGTTTCTGGGGCTCGCGGACGAGTGGGGGATGCCCGTCGGCGAGCAGGAGCGGGAGAGCCCGAAGCTCCTGCACGGGCCGGTGGCCGCGGAACTGGCAGAGCGCGAGCTCGGTGTCGAGGACGAGGAGGTTCTGGAGGCGGTCAGGGCCCACACTACGGGGAGACCGGAGATGGGGCCTCTCGCTTTCGTGCTCTACGTCGCCGACAAGATCGAACCTGCCCGCGACTACCCGAGCGTGGGACGCCTGCGCGAGCTGGCCAGAAAAGACCTCTATAGAGCCGCCGCCGAGGCCCTCAGGCGCGCCATCGCCCACAACGAGGAGCGCGGAAGGGAGACGCATCCTGCGAGCCTGAAGACCCTAGAGTGGCTGGAGGCCGATCACACCGCGCAGCCCCGGATAGAGCAGAAGTAGGGCGTACAGGGTAAAGGCCAATGCCACGAGGGCCACGGCGACCTCCACGGCTCCGCCGGAGCGGACGCCGCCTGGCAGAAGCCTGAACGGTTTCCCTACGGGCCAGAGTAGCGGCACACCCCTGGTGTTGAGCGCGTCGGCGATGACGTGCGAGGCGTAACCGGCGACGAGGGCCAAAGAGAGGTTCGGGAAGCTCCCCAGAAATAGCCAGACCGGGAGCGCGAAGAGGATAATGCCGGCCAGCGAGTGGGTCAGGGTGCGGTGGCCCACGGTCCTGACGAGCACGAAAGACGTGGTCCTCAAAGCCCAGCTCACAGGCCGGCTCAGGAGGTTGAGCACGGGGCTCTTCAACCGGCTGAGGCCGTTGCCCAAAGTGCTGCGAGGGTTGTCCACGTCAGGCAGCCACGCCGCTGCGACCGCAGCGGGGTAGACGTAGGCTGGTGGGTCGGCCCCTGTGACGAGCGCGGCGCCAGCCAGGGACGCTACTCCGAAGACGGCGTGGGTGGTCGCGTTCAATCCGTCAGGGAGTTTAGCAACTCCGCAACCAGGAGGTTTCAGGTGTCGGCAACCGGGTGGGAGGTGCGCCGATTTGACTCAAAGCCTGCGCGTCCTTTTAGGGATGCCCTGTGGTCTTCGGACAGGGTGCAGGGCTCTCCGTGCTCGGGCAAAGTCCCGTAGGCGAAACCACGCCTCACGCAGGAGCTGTCATCGATCCTCGATCGTGTACAGGATCCGGCACGGGTTCAAGGACAGAAAGCCGTAATGCCGGGCAAGCACCGCGACCGTCGTCCCCACCTCGATGGGCGCGTCCTCGGGCACGAGCCTCGCCCACCCGATATCGAACATCTTCCAGGCGTGCAGTGCCGCCACGGCCTTCTCCAGAG
>CADDZK010000101.1 GCA_902812425.1 Actinomycetota bacterium | reverse complement strand
ACCAGCAGATCCGCGTGTCGGGCAGGACGCATCTCGGCGCTGTGGCCGCAACAGCCTGGAAGTTCGGGATCTCGGAGGACGAGGTCGAGCGCATCGTCGAGTTCCGTGCAGACGTCAAGCTCGCGACCTGCGCAGAGCCGGATTGCACCAACCCCGTCTTCAGCCAGAACCTATGCCAGAAGCATTATCAGAAGCAGTGGCGGGCGGGGAAGAAGGGCCAGCAGAAGGCAGGGTAGAGGCGCGATCTGTGCTATAATTCCGCATAGATAAGCCAAATGCTCCGGCGCGGTATCCGCCAAGTAACCGCCCGGAGCCGAGCCAAGGAGTATGGCCTTGACTGACTCAGATTCTACCACCACCTCTGAGCTTGCGCCTAAGTGGTGCCCTCGTTGCGAGACCTTGAAGGCACCGGATGCGTTTTACAGGCATGTTCGCAGACGCGACGGGTTGAGCGCTCACTGTAAGGTGTGTACTGCGGCCATGAACAAAGCGCGTCGAGATAGCAACCCGGACGAGCCACGGAAGCGCTACGAGATCCAGTTGCGCCAGAAGTATGGGATGACCTACGAGCAGTACGAGAAGATGCTCTGGGACCAGAAGGGCAAATGTGCCATCTGCGGGACACCAGCCAGCCGGGAACCGTTTGGTAGGTTGTGTGTAGACCACGACCATGCAACTGGGGTAGTGCGCGCGTTGCTATGTCGTGGGTGCAACGCTGGGCTCGGGCAATTTGAGGACAACATAGGGCGGTTAGAGGGCGCGGTCCAGTACCTTAAGCATCATCACACTTGAAATATTTGGAAAGTTGTGTAAAAGTCCCTCTTTGAATGAGGGTCGTGTCCCCAGAGGGATGCGGCCGTTTTCGTTCCCGACGTCGGGAAGGCCCAGAGGAGGATCATGTCAGTACGCGCCAAGTTCCGGGTAACGTCTGTCGAGAAACACGAGTACGGCGCTGAGAACGTGAAGATGATACCGGTCTACACGGACAACGATCCGGAGTCCGAGAACCACAAGTTCTGGATGGCGACCCCTGCCGGACACATCGAGATGCAGATCAACAACCCGGAGGCCCACGGTACTTTCGAGCCTGGCCAGGAGTTCTATATCGACTTCACTCCCGCAGAGGCAGCGAAGCTGGCCAGCGCCTCTGCATAACCTAGGTACCCATAGGGGAGGGAGCCTAGGCTAGCGGTTTTATATCCACTATCTCGGGGGGATCGTAGTCGGCTTCGGGGTTTTCGACGACGAGTAGTTTGATGCCCGGGTCGTCTATCTCTGTTTTGTTTTTTACCGTGTCGAATACCTGAATCCAGTCGCACCAATAGGTCCCGGGTGGTGCGTTAGTTAGCTCAATCTCCAGCTCGATGGTTCCCTCGGCCAAGCCGTCACCGTTGGCTTCGAGCTCGAAGTCGATTTCTATATCCGCAGACTGAGGATCTTCAGGATTCTCCATTCGAGAAAAGTGGGCGTAACATGCTCCAATCCCGCTTCTGTCCTTCACCTCGAGGGGCAGGCGCACTGTGTCACCGACGGTGTAAGTTGGCAACGATTGTTCGTCTGTCATTGTCGTCCTTTCATATCCGAACGGTTTGAACGTAGCAATTTGATTATAGTGCGGGCTCGCCGCGAGAAGAAGCGGCCGTACACGTAGATGGGGCTCCGTTGACTCCTCCTTTCCCCTTCACCCCTTGCGGAGCCCTTCCTTATCTCAAGAAAGTCGAGTTGTGCAGACATGGCGAGGCGAAGCTACTCTGAGGAGACGAAGGCAGCTGTCATGGCAGCCCTCCTCACGGGCCAGTCGATCAGCGAGGTCGCCCGAGAGTACAGGATCCCGGCTGGCACCGTGAAGAGCTGGAGAGCCAAACTCAAGGACGACGACCAACCGGTTGCAACGCAAAAAAAAGAAGCGGTGGGTGCGCTCCTCGTCGAGTACGTGAGGGAGAGCCTGATCACCCTGACCGAGCAGGCGGTCGCCTTTCGCGATCCCGAGTGGGTGAAGGAGCAGCCTGCGGGAGATCTCGCAGTCTTGCATGGAGTGCTCTCTGACAAGACGGTGAGGATCCTCGAGGCTATGGGTAGCGGTGGGGGAGACCCAGGTGGAGGCTCGCCTGGTGGATCAGATGAGGTGCCCCGTGGCTCTCAGCGCGCGATCGAGAGCTAGGGGACCTAGGAGTAGCGCGGGCCCGGCCAGAGCCGGCGCACTCGCAGGCTGGATTACTGCTCCCGATGAGCTGGAGCTCGGCGGCTTTGACTTCGCCAAGAACACGGGGGGTCTGGGCTTCGGCAAGGTTCGTCCTACCAGGAGGGATCCGGAGGAAAAGCCAGGGGTCACCAGAGAAGAGCTCGAGGCCGACTGGCGGGCGTGGCTGAAGCACTTCTTCTATACCTACCTCTCGGACGATGAGGGGCGCTTCCTAGAGTGGGCGCCACACCACGAGGACTTCTGGGAGCACGTCTGGTCGGTTGAGAAGGGCCAGCGCACAGAGCCGTTCCTCGAGATCTGGCCACGCGGGCAGGCGAAGAGCACGTCCGTTGAGATGGCCTGCGTGGCTTTAGGCGCCAGAGGCAAACGGACATACGTCCTCTACGTCTGCGGCACCCAGGATCAGGCAGACGACCACGTCATGAACGTGGGCGACATGATGGCCTCGGAGACTATCGCGGAGCACTACCCCAGGCTCGCGGAGCGCAAGGTCGGCAAGTACGGCAGCTCCGAGGGCTGGAGACGCAACCGGCTTAGAACCGACGCTGGCTTCACGATCGACGCAGTGGGACTCGACACCCTCTCGATCCGAGGCAAGAAGCTAGGGAGCGAGCGGCCGGACGTCATAGTCTTTGACGACATCGACGATGAGGCCGATAGCGAGAAGACGGTTCTCAAGAAGATCCGGACGCTCACCCGCAAGATCCTGCCGGCAGGATCGCCTGATAGACTGGTATTCGGCGCACAGAACCTCGTCCATGAAGGCTCGATCTTCCAGAAGTTCGTGGACGGGAGCGCAGGGTTCCTGACTGACGCACGCATCTCAGGCCCGATCCCGGCCCTCGAGGACTTCGAGTACCTCGAGCACGACGATGGCTACATAGAGATCATCTCAGGCACCGCCACGTGGCCTGCGGGCATGGACGAGAAGAGGTGCCAGCAGATCATCGTCGATGAGGGCCTGGAGGCCTTCCTCGTCGAGCGCCAGCACATCACTGACGCTCCTGGAGGCAACCTGGTCTACAGGCGCTCCAGGGTGGATGCTGCAATCGCACGGGGCGACTTCGTAGAGCGCGATCCACTGGCCGTGCAGGTCCTGGCCCTCGACCCCGGCTACTCCAAGCGGGCGGCCTTGCTTGCGATCCAGGAGCGCGCCGGCGACAACATCGACGTGTGGAAGGAGTACTCCTTCACCCGCTGCGATGACGACTACATCGGCAAGATTGCGGCAAGGCACATGGTGAGCTGGGGCGTCACCCTGGTCTACTACGACGCAGAGGATCCAGGCCTCGCTCACACCATCAAGAAGCACTACAAGAGGCGCTGTCGCGAACGTGGGATCAAGCCGGTCGCACGCTTCCAGAAAGTGCCTTTTGGAGTGTGGAAGCGCTACTCCATCAAGATCACGCGCTGGCTCCTTAACGGCCCGACGCTCTCCTTCGGTGCCAGGGAGAGTGAGACCCATGTGGGCGACCGCTTCGCAGGCATGGAGCCCGGGATCTTCCGCAAGGAGATGAGGGGCTACCGGCTCAAGCCAGGTACCGATGAGGTGGAGAAGGAGAAGGACCACGGCCCGGACGCCTTCCACGCCTACGCAGTCAGGTGGCACAAGGTCTGGGTGAGGAACACCGATGCGAGGGATGCGCCGGAACTCGGCGAGCCCGAGGCAGCGTAGAGCAAGCGACGGGCGGAGAGGGCAGAAAACCGCATAGGTATGCGGTAAAATGAGGACACGTACAAAAGAAGTGGCCCCGGCGCTGTAACCGCCAAGTAACAGCCCGGAGCCGTGAGCCAAGGATGTGCCCCTTGACTGAGCAACATATTACCAAGCCGTGCACCTCGTGCGGCAAGTCCTACCCACTAGAAGCCTTCGTTCGCAGCAAGACCGGAAGGTACGGGCGCGGGCCGAAGTGCCTGGAATGTCGCAGGGCATACCGGAAAGCCTACAAGGCGCGCCGTGGCGAGTTCGTAAGACAGCAAGACAAAGCCTACTACGAAGCGCACCGAGAGCAGCGCGCCGCCTATCAGCGAGCCAACCGCGAGAGCCGCAGAGAGCTGAAGCGAGCAAGTAGGGCGCGGCTACAAGGCACACAGTCGGCTGAGAGTGAACGTGAGCGCAACCGACTACTGGCCCTGAAGTGGCATGCAGAGAACCCGGAGAAGAGCAGGGAAAACGCTCTGGCCTACCGTGCGCGTAGGGCTTCGGCGGCTGGATCGTTCACCCTGTCCGAGTGGCGGGCGCTCTGCGACTTCTACGGCAACCGATGTCTGCGGTGCGGCAGCGACGGGCCGCTGACGGTGGACCATGTGATCCCGCTGATAAGGGGTGGCTCGAATGACATCAGCAACATCCAGCCCTTGTGCGGGCCGTGCAACTGCGCCAAGGGGGCGAAGATTATCGACTACCGATAGGAGTCCGCGCAAGTGGCGATCAGAGACCTCATCAGAACGACGCCTGCTCGCCTGGCCGCGGCATACGGCGCCTTCAGAGCTCCCGATCGCTACATCCCTAGCGAAGCTGGCGCAGGGGACGAGCTGATGATCTTCTCGACCAGGGTGCCCCTGGATCCGTACGAGCGCTACGTCCTGATGGACCTCTACAAGAGGAACACGGTCTACCGCGACGTCAAGCGTGTGTTGCTCTCCAGTGAGTCCCCGCCCGACATGGGCAAGATCCGGGCACTCGAGAACCCGGCGCTTCAGGCCGTGCAGTTCGGCGTCATGCACGTATTCCCAGGCACCCTGCTCGAGGCTCTTCCGGTACAGGTAGGGCCTGGTGCACCAGCTGGGCTTGCCGGTGCGGCAGAGCAGGTTTTGCAGTGGTCGAACATGGGGGCGCAGAAGGACTCGATCGTCGAGGACACCTACACCTACGGCGACGACTTCCTCAAAGCCACACCCAAAGACGACAACACCGAGGTCTTCCTGGATGCGCGCCATCCCGGAGAGGTCTCAGCGTTCCGCGAGGACAACAAGCGAAACATGCGCTACATCCGCCTGGACGTCCCCCTGGACCCGAAAGAGTGGGACGGGATGACGATGTGGACGGAGGTCTGGGACCGCGAGGGAGCTCCTGGCGGGCGCTATCTCGTGTGGATCCACAAGCAGCCGCGCAAGGCGCCTCTGGACGATCTGGGTGCTAAGTACGACGACAGGCAGATCACCGCCTTCGGACACGACTTCGTCCCGTTCGTCAGGCTTCCTCTGGAGGCGGGCACCCGTCCCAACACGCTGTGTAACGGGATCTTCGAGCTGCACCTTGAGGGGATCGACCAGCTCAACCGCAACGCCACGGACCTGGATGACCTCTACAAGAGGAACGCCGAGGGCGCGTGGCTCGTGATGCGCAACCAGGCGGGGCTCAGCGCCCCGGAGATGGTTGCTGACGAGGAAGATGAGGACGGAGATCCGGAGGAGCATGAGGCCCACGGCCGCAAGCTCGTTAGGATGCCTGGAGTCGCATCGGTTTCTGACCTCGTGGCCTCGATCGACTACCAGGTAGGCCTGAACAAGCTCGAGGACCGCAGGAAGGCTCTCGAGCGTGCCCTCGCAGAGCTGCGCTTCTTCCGTGGGATCGAGAGCGGCGACCCTGCAGCAGCTGCGATCGCCCAGGATAGGGCTCCTGCCCACCAGAGGGCGGTGGCTGCCCGCGGCAACCTCGAGGACGGAGTGATCCGCGGGATCAAGATGTGTATCTCGATGGGCCAGAGGCGAGGCCTCTTCAGCGCAGACGCCGGCGACTTCAAGGCCGGCACCATGAACGCCCTGGGCTTCAAGAAGCGCCCTGTGCAGGCCGAGACCGTCGAGGAGAAGCAGGCGCGCAACAAGGCCAGGGCCGAAACCTGGCAGGCCTACCAGGCGATGGGGCTCCTCGAGTGGTACCTCGTGAACGAGGAGGGCTTCTCAGAGACTGACGCCCAGTCGATTGCCGGTAAGGCGACGACCGCCAGCCAGGCAGCCCGCGCAGCCGCCGCGGCAGCAGCTTTCAACGTGTAGTCCGAGCAGGAGGTAACCGTGTAGTACAGCGCGAAGGCCGCCGACGTCCACACCCTGATGACGTTAAAAGCTTGAGGGGGCCCTATCCCGGGGCGACCGTACCGGCCGGGTAAGCCGGGTGACACAGAAGGGATTGATGCAGCATGGCACTAGAGGACCTGATCACCGCCGCAGAGGCTGAAGTCACGCAGGCCAAGGCTCTGCCTGACACGGACTCCGAGAAGGCACTAAAGGTAGCCAGAGCCGAGGCCAAGGTCGCAGGACTGAAGGCCGCACAGGCTGGAGGCTACACCAAGACCCAGGCCGAGATCGACGCAGCAGTCCAGCAGCGCGTACCTGACGCCGAGGGCTCCGGCCGCACGGCCGAACGCAAGGCGCTGGCTGCGAAGCTGAACGTGAGCGTCGAGGACCTCGACGCAGAGGTCGAGCGCTTGGCGGGTGAGCGCAGGAGTGGTGAGACCCAGGCCGATCAGGAGAGGCGGGCCAAGGCAGCAGCCGAGGCCGACGCTGCAACCGCCAAGGCGGAAGCGGCCAAGTACAAGAAGACGGGCGAGAGTGCCCGCGAGTATTTGCGCAACCAGCTGATCCGCGGAGAGCTCGAGCGCGAGCTCCTAAAGCAGGGCGTGATCAACACCGAGGAGGTCAGCTACCTCGAGGGCGCCTACAACCTCACCGACAAGAGCGCAGTCAACGTCCAGATCGACATCAAGGACGACGGCACGCTCGAGGTCAAGGGTGGGGTCACAGGCGTCAAGGAGGCGGTCGAGAAGACCAAGCAGCAGTACGCGGCCTTCTTCGGCGAGCCCGCTCCGGAGAACCCACACCAGACCCCTGGTGGTGGTGACTCCGGTGGTGGCGCCGGAGGTGGCGCAGGGGGCGGTGGAACGAAGAGCGCGGCCCAGAGCTGGGCTGCCAGGCACCGTCCACAACAGAAACAGGGCGCCGCAAGCGGCTGAGAGCCAGTAGCTCTCGCCCACCCGTAGCGAAGCTAGGGTATGGCGGCCCCTTAACACGAGAGGAGATTCGTGGCTAAGGCAACGTATTCCAACCTGGTCGAGGGCTCGTCCCCGGCGTGGGTGGGCGACGAGCTCGTCGAGCGCGCAGCCGTCATGGAGGTCGGTGGTCTCTTGCAGGCCTCTGCCTTCCCCTTGAACGAAGACGGGGGAACCCGGCGCTTCGTCGAGAGCGGCACGGTCGTAGGCAGGACCTACGCCGAGCGCGACGCGGGCACGGGCTTCGGGCCTGTGGCCCTCGACGGCTCCAACAACATTACTGACAACGAGGTCTACCTGCTCCTCCACGACGTCTACGACGTTGACGAGGACGCATCCGCGACCTTCTACCGTCCGGGCAGGCTCGTGTATGAGAGGTGGTTGCCGGCGGCGACCCGCACCTCCGCGGGCCTCTTGGGAGCGGTTCGCCGCTTCTACCAGACGCGAAGGGGGCCGAAGTAATGGCTGACTTCGCGACAGTAATCCAGAACCTCCGGGACGACAACCAGTTCATCGAGGCCGCAAGGGTCCCGGACATTCAGTTCTTCGGGCCTCGTAACAGGCGCTTCCTCGCCGCCGAGCTCATGCCCGAGCAGCTCAGAGAGAACAACGCCTACCGTGAGGAGGACTTCCACCTCATCGACGTGGTCGCCTCCGACATCGACCGCTACAGCCCTCCGCCCTTCAAGGGATCGTTCGTGCGGGCTGGGCAGTTCCTCGTGGAGCTTGGGGACTCCGGTCTCTCGCTCCAGATGGGCACGGCGATGTACAGCCGCATCGTGGCGATGCTCGGCCGCGCAGCGTCCATGGACCGCGTGGCCGCGCAGTTCCTCGAGTTCAACGGCTCGATCATCAACGGCATGCTGATCCACAACGAGCGCCAGCGCTGGGACGCGATCAGAAACGCGGTCGTCAACCGGGTGATCGATGAGACCACCGAGGTCGTCCAGTACCCGAACAGCTCAGGCCAGAGGGTAGCGCTCGTCGACGCGTGGTCGGATCCGACCTACGACCCGATCCCGGACTTCTTCGCCCAGACGACCAGGGCGAGCGAGCTGGGCTACCCGGGCGTGGCGAGGATTATCGCAACCCAGGACGTCGTAGACATCCTGCAGGCGAACCCCCTCGTCCAGGACCGCATCGGCAACGTGAGGGTCGTAGGCGCTGCGGGCTCCGAGCGCGAGTTCCGTGACTTCGCCGACGTCAGCCAGCTCGATGCTTACCTGAGGGCCAACCGTCTGCCCGCGATCGAGGTCTTCGACGAGACCTACCGCGATCAGGACGGCAGCCACCGCTACCTGCCCACGGGCACGATCATCTTCATCTACTCCACGGGTCGCCAGACCGCTGACCTGATGGAGGAAGAGGATGTCGGGGAGCTCTTCATTCCGGCCAACGGTGGCGCAGGCATCGGCTACACGGGCATCGGCACCAACGCCGGCCACGAGGACCTCGGTCCTGGCCGCTACACGGAGCTCGTCTTCCATGGCGGCACCCGTCCTGCGGTCGTCGGCGCGGGCGTCCAGAAGGGACTGCCCGTCTTCACCGAGCCGAACGGCTTCGCGGTCTACACCAACATCCACTAGGCCCAAGCCGCGGCTTCGAGTTAGATCAACCTGGGCGGGGCGCCGAGTTGGCCCCGCCCCTCAAGCATGGAGGTGATCCAGTAGTGCCGAAGCGCAACCTGCCCAGGTCGTACCGCTACAAGGGCACGACCTACGGACCGGGGGACGACATCCCTCTGGAAGACGACGTGGCGAAGGCCATCGACAAGTTCCGCGAGGAGTTCGAGCAGGGTGGTGAGGCCGAGGTAGACCCCAACGCTCTGAGCAACATCCTCGACCAGTCCACCGCGGAGAAGCTCATCGCAGCGGGCTACGGCAGCCCGAGCGCGGTGCGCGAAGCAGGCGACGACGAGCTACTCGCCGTCGAGGGGATCGGCGACGCCAAGCTCGCCCAGATCCGCGACAGCATCGGGTAGAGAGCTTGCCTTGACCATCCCGGGGAGGGGGACAGGCAACAGGCGCGAGGAGAGGAGTTTCGTGGCCAAGTTCACCAAGGGCTCGCAGCGCACCAAGGCTGCAGCTCGCAAGGGCGGGCGTACGCGCCCGAAGCGGCGCCGCAAGAGCAGGCGCAGCTAACAGATGACGTCATTCGTGCGGTGCGAGAGTGGTAGCTGGTGAACCCCGCTGAGGCACAGGCGGCTATCGAACAAGCCCTCGATCGCACCGCTGACCAGTGGACCGAGGAGGTAGAGGGAGGTCGGCCACTCCTGACCGGCTTCTACCTCTTCGCCACCTTCTCCAACGCCGAGGGCTATGACATCACGTTCGCCCTTTCTTCTGACGGCAACGGTGGTGAGCCTCGCGAGTGGACGGTACGAGGCTGGCTCGACTATGCGAAAGAGCACGGGCTCTTCGGCTTCACGGAACCAAAGGAGGACTGATGACCACCGTCCTGGTGATGAGAGCCGAGGGTCTCATTCTGGCCGACTCGCAGACGTTGTGGGGTCAGGGCCGCCTGGGGACTACCGAGAAGATCATCCGGATGCCCGACGGCTCGCTGGTCACGGGTGCTGGCAACCAGGAGGGCTGCTTCGCGTGCTTCGAATACATCAGGCACAAGGTCGAGCAGGAGACCGAGGACATGGAGGTCCCCTACGTCCCGCAGGTGGGGCCCGACAGTGATCACAGCTTCACCGTGCTGCACCTGAAGAAGGACCGCACCCTCTGGACGTATGGTGAGTGGTTCCAGCCAGCGCCGCTCTTGAACGACTGGTACGCGATCGGGACGGGTGATGACATCGTCAAGACCGCTCTCCACCTCGGCAAGAACCCCAGGGAGGCGCTGGAGCTTGCCTGCGAACTGGACTTCAACACCGGACCGCCGATCGTCGAGATGCGCGTCTAGTGGCTGGCCGGCTCACAAGCAGGAAACGGAGGTTTTGATGCCGAGCAGGCAGCGCAAGTACGGAGGCGGCAAGTTCAAGAGTGAACGGCAAAGGCGCTTTATGTGGAGCCAGGTGCCGAAAGCCGCCAAGAAGTGGGCCCATAACAGGAAGACTCGGAAGAGCGACTGGAGAGGGGCCAAGGTCTCGAGGGCACGCCGGAGACGCCGCTGATGGACTCTTCCGAGTGGGGGCGCCTCGTCGCTCTGCTCGTGATCTGCCTGAACGTCTACTCCTGGGCCAGGCGACGTGAACGCTGATGGTTTCCAGAAAGCGCGGCGAAGCCAGGCGGCCGCAGAAGCCCAAGCCAGCGTGGAGGCGCAAGAGCCTCGCGCAGTCCTCACCTCCACCGCCATGCCCGGCGCAGAACGGAGACAAGATTGGCTCCTACCGCTCTGAGGCCGCAGCCCTCAGGGTGATCCTCCACATTCAGCAGAGCGACTCCACAAGCCCCTCAGGCGATAAGCCTGTGCGCGCCTACCTGTGCGAGGACTGCCTGAGGTGGCACCTGTCCAAGCACCGCGAGCGGCGAACGAGGAAGGACGTCATCGATGGCGCTCACGCCTGAGGAGGAGAGGAAGGTCGCCGCTGCGATCGAGGAGGCTGCCGCGGCGGGGCGCAAGTGGGGCCTTAGGGCTGCGCTCAGGCGCACGATCGAGTCGAGGGCGAGGGCGCTGCTGGGGGAGGACTACGGCGCCGCGCGGACGATCTTGGTGCGCCTTGGCCTCGAGGGGGCGGCGCAGCGGATGGCCGAGATGTTCCTCCCCGAGAGCCGCAGGCGCTGGGAGGAGGGCCTCAGGCCCACGATCGAGGGCGTCATGGAGGCGACAGTAGAGCCTGCAGAGGACGTCCTTGGTCCCCTGCGTCCCGAGAACCCGGATGTCGCCCGCTTCCTCGACGGATACGTGAGCGAGCTGGCTTCTCGTCTGAGCCAGACCAGCTACGACCAGGTGATGGAAGAGATCCGCGATGCCCAGCGCGAAGGCAGGAGCGTCGATGATGCGGCCGAGAAGATCGGCCAACTCGAGGAGACGCAGAAGCCAAGCCGGGCTCGTCTGATCGCGCGCAACGAGCTGCAGCGCACGAGCAAGGGGGCATCCTGGCAGCAGGCGCTGAGGAGCGGCCTCGTCTCCGAGAAGATCCGCCGCGAGCAGCACGACGACAAGGTCCGCGAGGAGCATCGCAGGATTCAGGGCGAGCGGCGCCCGATTGGCGAGGCGTACTCAAACGGCGAGCAGTTCGCCGGCGAGCGCGACATCAACTGCCGCGGCTACGACGAGTTCGTGGTGGATCTGGACGCTATAGGAGGCGAAGAGTAGATGACGCTCAAACACGCTCAGGTCGCAGGCACAGGCGGGCTCGGCCTCACTGATGATGCTACCCAGGCGGGCAAGATCCAGCCTTCGGACTGGGACGCCGACCACATCTACGACATCGCCGTAACGCTCGGGGCCTACCAGGTCCTCACCAACGTGGGCGCTGCCTACGACACCGTGGCGAACGCCAAAGGCCTCGGCATAGCGCTCGTGGACATGACCGGCATAGACACCATCGAGTTCAGGGTCTTCTACAACAAGATCGGCACGGGCACTCTCAGTTGGCAGCTTTGGAACC
>CADDZK010000100.1 GCA_902812425.1 Actinomycetota bacterium | reverse complement strand
GTTCTCCTCGGGGGTTATGCGGGTATTCGGGTCCTCTTCAGGGTAGGCGGCTGCGCGCATCTCCGTACGCATACCGCCGGGGTCGACCGCGTTCACGCGTACGGAGCGCTCCTCGAGCTCGGCGGCGAGGATCTGGGTGAGCCCTTCGACGCCGAACTTGCTGACCGAGTAGGCCCCCCACTCGGCCCTCCCATCGACGCTGACCCCGCTGACGACGTTGATGACCGAACCTCCCTCGGGCAAGTGTGGAATCGCAGCCTTCGAGACGAGGAATGGCCCCGTGAGGTTGGCGTCTATGACCCTTCTCCACTCGTCCTCGGGGTACTCCTCGATCCTGACCCTTGGCCCGAGCAGCCCCGCATTGTTGACGAGCACGTCTATCTTCCCGAAACGCTCTACCGTCTCGCTGACCATCCTCTCGACGTCAGCATTCTTCGACACGTCAGCCGCTATGGCGAGGACCTCTGCGCCCGTCTCTTCGACCTCTTCTGCTACGGGACGGATGGACTCTTCGCTGCGGGCGTTGATCGTCACCTGCACACCCTCCTTCGCGAAGGCGAGCGCGAGCGCCCTACCAAGGCCCTGGCTCGCGCCTGTGATCATGGCTACCTTG
This sequence comes from Actinomycetota bacterium, assembly GCA_902812425.1. Lineage (GTDB taxonomy): Bacteria > Actinomycetota > Rubrobacteria > Rubrobacterales > Rubrobacteraceae > Rubrobacter_D. The sequence goes on along the minus strand of CADDZK010000100.1, from coordinate 11,140 downwards.
CCTTCAAGCATCTCTCTCCCTTCGTGGCGTAAAGGCTTCAGGTTACAGGGGATAGGTTAGGTTTTCCCGCCCGCTGTACGAAGTTCGTGATGGCGCCGGATAGTGTGGCACCATGAGTACCGGGGGCAGGGAGCGGAGAAGAGCCGGGCCGTAGCTTACGTCGCTCCGGCTCTACTACACGGCATGGATTCTGAAAAAGGGGCCACATGACCCCCTAGAATGGGACACCGGTGCCATGCGCTCCACCCTGGCGCGAATCATGATCTATTCGTTGCGTAACGGGGTGGAGTGTCGACAAGTCTCTCTACGCCGCTAAAGAAAGGTAAGTAGGGTGAGAAAAACAGTCGTCATATTTGCGACGACGGCGTGTGCCGCGTTTTTGGCCTTAGCTTCACTGATCGTGGGTATCGGCGCGCGACCCGCCGACGCTGCGGCAACGACCTACAGCGTTACGGACCTCGGCACGCTCGCGGGCAACACTATTGCCCGAGGCGTCAACACCTCCGGCAAGGTAGTCGGGCAATCACAGAAGAGGCTCGATAACGGCACCCTGCAGTTGAGAGCCTTCTTATGGGAAGGCGGTCCGATGGAGGATCTCGGCACGCTCGGCGGCCCTTCCAGCTCAGGGCGTGGCCTAAATGACTCCGGCCAGATCGTCGGATTTTCGCGGACCTCCGCAACCGGCACCCAGCAGCAGGCCTTTGTAGACAGCATGGGTACGGACGGCAAGATGCACATGGTAGCCCTCGGCACCCTGCCCGGATTCCCTTCCAGCGAGGCCTGGGCTATTAACGAGTCAGGCCAGATCGTCGGTAGGTCGAGTGCCTCGGCCGGTTCAACCCCGATCAATTCGGGTCGGGCCTTTCTCTATCGGAAGAACGATAGCGGTGTGGCGACGATGGAGAACCTCGGGGTGTTGTTCCCCGGAGATACGTACAGTGAGGCATGGGCCCTCAATGACTCGGGCCAGGTCGTCGGCGAGTCAGGTATTGACGAGGACCACGGCCAGGCCTTCCTCTACTCCGGCGGCACTATGAAGGGCCTTGGATTCCTCCCTGGCCAACCTTACAGTGAGGCGTTCGGGATAGACAACTCCGGTCAGATAGTCGGATGGTCATACAGCTCGAGAGCCAGCGTCCAGGGGCGGGCCTTCATCTACAGGAACGGGGAGATGTCGGACCTCGGGGCCCTGCCAGGAGACATCTACAGCATGGCCCGTGCCATCGACGAGCACGGACGTGTGATCGGACAATCGCGGGACGCCAGCGGTCAGAACCGTGCCTTCCTGTGGGAGAACGGCGTAATGACGGTCCTCAATACCCTGATCCCCACCGATTCGCCGCTGAAACTGCTCGACGCCTATGCGATCAGCGAGTCAGGCCAGATCGTCGGTTCGGCTTTCAACAAGGACAATCAGGTTCGGGCCTTCCTCCTGACGCCGAACGACGCCACCGCTCCGACCACGGTCGCGACGACCTCGCCCGAGCCCAACGCCGCCGGCTGGAATAAGGACGATGTGACCATCAAGCTCGACGCCACGGACGAAGGCGGCTCTAACGTCGAGGGGATCACCTACTCGGCGAGCGGCGTCCAACCCATCGAAGAGACGACCGTGCATCGCGACTCGGCCACGATCAAGGTCGCTGCCGAGGGCGAGACGACGACAACCTACTCAGCCAAGGACCACGCGGGCAACGCTGAAGACCCGAAGACCCTCATCGTCAGGCTCGACGAGACCGCGCCAGGGATCTACATCACCACTCCCGCCGACGGCGGTGAATATAAACTCGGCGAGACCGTCGCGGCCGACTACGACTGCTCCGACGGCGGCTCGGGGATAGACTCGTGCGCCGGCCCGGTATCCGTCGGCGGCGACGTAGACACCACCTCGATAGGACAGAAGACCTTCGAAATAGCTGCAACGGACAGGGCGGGCAACGTCACCGCGGAGAGCCACACCTACAGCGTCGTCTACGACTTCGGTGGCTTCTTCAGCCCGGTCGACAACCCCGACGTGCTGAACAGGGTCCAGGCAGGGAGCGCCATCCCCGTGAAGTTCGGCCTTGGCGGGGATCAGGGCCCCGCCATCTTCGCCGAAGGCTACCCCAAGTCCCAACAGATAGACTGCGACTCGACGGCTCCCATAGACAACATAGAGCAGACCGTAAACGCGGGAGAGAGCGGCCTCTCCTACGACGCCAGCCTCGACCGGTACACCTACGTGTGGAAGAGTGTCAGGGCGTGGAGTGGTACGTGCAGGCAGCTGGTCGTGAAGCTGGACGACGGCACCGTCCACCGGGCTAACTTCAAGTTCAGGTAGGGCGAATCATGGTGGAGAGCCGGGCGGGATCCCGCCCGGCTCTCCACCTGAATTCTGAGCGCGTTCGCCCCTGGAGAGTAGAGGATCATCTCACCACTTTCCATGCTACCCGGTCTACCCGAACCTGTGACAGGATCGGTACTGTGAACGGCCCTTTATCAGAGGCTCTCCAACCTGGGACCACCTGCGCTTTACGATGACCCGCCGACCGTGGACTAGCGGTTAGAATTGGCGAAGGTTTCTCTAGGAGGGGGTACACAGAGATCAACATCGTTCTCGGCCTGTTCTTGGTCTCATTATTCGTGGCGGCGTCGGTCGGCGGGCTTCTTCTGGTTCAGCGTCTGGTCCCCGCCATACGCCGCGAGGAGCACAACGACGTTGCTGGCTTCATCTACGCGGTCCTTGGGGTGGCATACGCCGTGCTGCTAGGGCTGATGGTAGTCGCCGTCTGGCAGGACAGGCAGGCCGCAGAAGACGCTGCGACCAACGAGGCTAACGAGCTGGCCACGGTCTTCTGGATCGCCCACGCCTTTCCCGAGCCACAGGCCAGGCACTTCCAGGAACTCGCCCGCTCCTACGCCCGCGTGGTCATCGAAGATGAGTGGCCGCTGATGAAGCGGGGCAAAGCGAGCCCGAAGGCCTGGGACCTTCTCGACGACCTTCGCGGCAGCGTCGAGGATTTCCGCCCAACCAACGACACCCAGGTGATGCTCTACGACCACGAGCTTCAGGCCGTGCACGATCTAGGGGACGCAAGAAGGGCGCGCTTGCTCAAGGCCAACGAGGGTCTGCCCGCCATTCTGTGGGCCGTGCTCCTCATGGGTGGGGTGGTAACGGTGGGCTTCACCTACCTCTTCGGCTTGCGGAGCACGACCGTGCATACGCTCATGGTCGCAGCACTCGCCCTAACCATCGCATTGGTGCTCTTCACCATCGGCGCACTCGACTACCCGTTCAGGGGTGACGTGCGGGTCGGACCCGGTGCCTTCCAGTCGGTGCTGGAGAGGTTCGAGCATAGCAACCTCAGCGACCTCTGACGTGATCGCTGCGGGTGCATGCACGAATAGACTGTCTGCGAGCCTCTGCTAGCTCCCGCCTCCGGTTCCGTCCGGGCTCCTGGAGGATCCGGGTAGCTTCGTAGAGATGGCGGAAGAGGCCGAGAGTGGTCTCTCGTACTGCAAACTTCCTCCGGGAAGCTTTTCGCGCGACGAACCACCGATGCTCAACTTCCGCGCCCTGCTGACCGAGGGCGACGCTGAGCGGCTAGAATTGGCGAGAGCTTATTGAGGAGGCGCTTCGCGGGCCGCTCCGAGCACAATAGAAGTACGCAGCAAGCGTAGTTTCCCGGCCCTATGTGGCAATCTCTGCAAAGGTAGGAGTGTCGATACAATTCCCAAGACACTGAACGCCCCGAGCTTCGCTTGCGGATCATGGTGGGCGATGTTCGCCATCAGGTGCGTTTTGAGCGAGCTATTCCCCGGAATGCGTGGAAGGAAGATTCTTCTAAGAAGATCTGTCTTGGAAAGCAAGTAGCTACAGCCACCGCCCAAACACAGCGAACGCCATGACTATCACCATCGCCGCGACGAACGCTGCCAGCAAGGTAGCCACCAACACGAACGCCATCCTACCCTGCCTCCGACAACTCTTTGAGGGCATCGAGGTCCTTGACGACTATGCGACGATCCTTGAGCTCTACAGCACCGGCCTCCTCCAGCTTGCGGAACGCCCTGGTCACAGCCACGCGCTTGCAGCCTATCATCGAGGCAAGCTGCTCGTGGGTGTAGTGGGTGGGGATGCGGTAGCTCTCGCTGCTCACCACTCCCTCAGAATCGACCAGGGTAAAGATCAGGGTGGCAAGCCGGGCTGGGACGTCCTTGCCTACCATGTCTGCGTAGCGGAGCTGCAACTCGCGCAGCCTTTCGGCCAGCTCCTGCACCAACCTCAAGCCCACCTCGGGCTTCTTCGTGATCAGGTACTCTACCTCCTCGCGCCTCATAGAGACCACCACCGAGGGGATGAGGGCTCTCACGTAGAGGCCTTCGAGGCTCTGGCCGGTCAAAGCCATCTCCCCGAAGACGTTGCCATCCTCGATCACCGATAGGGTGAGCTCCTCACCGCCGTCGCCTATCTCGTAGAGCTGCACCCTGCCCTTCTTGAGGATAAAAAGCCTCTCTGTGCCCTCCTGGGGACTATAGAGGACGTCGCCTTCCTCAAGGAAGGTGTCGGGGGTGCGCTTTGCAAGCTCCTCCATCTCCTCATCCGAGAGGGGACCTAAGACCTCGACCATCGAAAGCAGTCGTATCTGTTCTTCAAGGGGTATGGCCATGAGATGTGCGCTCCTTCTCTTCTCTTACGAGAAACGCGCTTGATTGCCATCCTCTAAGGACATCCCCTGATGAGCTCAGGAGGGAAGGAGTCGGCCCGCATCCGCAAAAGCGTCTGGTATGTGTAGAGCCCCATCGTAGCACGTTTTGTAGCGATCGATACTAAGAGTCGTATGCAAGCGCGATGTTTGGTATCCTGAGATACAGTACCTGGCGAAGATCTGCACTAAAAATAGCATCCCTCGCAGAGTGGGGAAAGGGAAAGGAGGAGCCGCCCGGCGTGATCATCGTAAGCGAGGATGCCAAGCGAATCGTGCACGCTGTCGCACGGGCGGCGCTTCCCGAAGGACAGAGCCTGCGCCTTGAGAGGACCACAAACAATGGCGGCACAAAAGAGAAGGTAGTCATGCTCATTGAAGAGGCCACAGAGGGGGACGAAGCGGTAGAGCATGAAGGGGAGCCGCTCCTTTACGTCTCAAGGAAGGTCAGCGCGGCCTATGATGGCTGTGTGGTGGACCTTGAGCAGACCCCTAAGGGAGCTGTCTTAAGCATAGGACCTCCCCTGGCAGGCCGAAATTCCCGTACATAGGAGCTTCCGGCCTAAAGAGGTGCTCTGTTGAGATCTGAAGAAGCCAAGGTAGGCATGAGGGTAAGAGCACGTGGTTCCCTCTTTAGGGCAGAGCTTGGGGTTAGAGAGGGCACTATTACGGGAAGGTGGGGAGACCCCACTTACGTCGCTCTGGATGTGCTCTTGGACGACGGCACGAAGGAGCTTTTCTGGCACTACGAGTTAGAGGAGATCGGCGATGGCTCTTGAAGGATACCCTGGCCAAGGCAGAGTAGGAGAGCGTAAAGATGAGAGCTGCCCTCCGCATGGACCTCTGCTTGTCGAGGCTGTCAGGGCAGGCAGCTACGCAGCGAGGTGCCTGGCGTGTGGGTTGAGGGGACCTGTACGCGAAGATGGACTGGAAGCGAAACAAGCCTTTGACGAGGTTATTCGGTAAGCTACCTTTCTCATCGCTTATTCATCGAACCTCCTAGAAGGTGCCTTCTCCGAAGTTCTTGTGCAGGGATTGGTATAAACCTGCTTCTCAGCATCGCAGGCGAGCATCTTGCGGGGGCCAGGTACCATACTAACTATCACAAGATGTAGGTGCGCAGAATAAAGATGCGCTCTTGTGGATGACGCTAACCCCTGAGCACTCGTTCGAAACGCACTTCCCTATTGTGCTGCCGTCACCCAATAGAGCACGGAACACAAGCTCAGGAGATATACTATTTCGAGATTCGTACCTCAATTTTGCGCGGATCTCCTTGGGTGGCGTTGTCTAAATAGGTTGGGAAACGGGGTTCTAGGAAGTCCGCAGGGCGTTGCTAGGCTGTATGGTCAAAATGCGCTAGAGGAATGGTACCCTGCCCCAAAGGGTGGCGGTCGATAAAGGGGTAGGGGCTATGAGCACGGATGTCACCGCCGAAGGGGCAGCAGGGTCCACCTTCGTGGATGCTCCAGGGGCGAAGCTGGCAGTCTACAGCGGGGGCGCGACGCGAGAAGATCCCGTGATCCTCCTCCACGGGGGTCCGGGGGTGCCGGACTACCTCGCCGATGTAGCGGAACTCCTCGCCCCGAGGCACCGGGTGATCCGATACGACCAGCGCGGCACGGGAAGGTCCGTCGACCACGACGGGCGCTTCGGCCTGGCCGAACACGTGGAGGACCTCGAAGCGATCCGAGCAGCGCACGGCTACGCACGGGTTGGCCTGTTCGGCCATTCCTGGGGAGGAACGCTGGCCCAGCTTTACGCGCGCCGCTACCCCGAGCGGGTGGTCAAGATGTTCTTGTGCGACTCGGGCATAGGGCTGGGAGAGGACTGGAAGGAGATGGAAAAGGCGGTCATGGCCCACAACCGCAGCAGGAGCGGCAAGGCCGGGTTCGCCCTCATGGGACTCTACCAGCTCGCCTCGATGCTCTCGGGAGGTCTTGGCGACCGCGGAGCGCGCAGGCTGATGGCGCTGGTGTGGAGCAACTACTTCGATCCGCCGTCGAGCGCCCCACCGCCCGACGCTTCCTGGCTGCAGGGCATCCGTAGCAAGCCGATGCACGAGACGCGCAAAGCGGCGCTTGAGGCGGAAGCTTCCCTGTTGGAAGGGATAGCCCCGCCTACGGGCACGCGGATACTGATCCTGTTCGGTAGCGACGACATCTACGGGGCGACGGCAGAGCGGCTCTTCGCGCGCTATCCCGAGGCCAAGCACGTGGTGTTAAAGAACACCGGACACCTGCCGTGGCTGCAGAACCCCGAGGCGTTTCGCTCCGAGCTATGCGCCTTCTTCGGTTGCTGAGGAGATGCCCCAACCTCCAAGGAGGACCTTTCCGCGAACTTCGTCCTGAGACTGTCTGAAAAATAGCCAGGGCTCTCGAATTTTCCCCTCTCGGAGCTACTCAAGGCAGCGAAATGGCGCGTTCACCGGTGTTCTGACCACTCATAGAAGCCCAAATTGGTGCTGGTTTGGAATTATCAGACAGTTTCCTAACGGAGTTCTAAGAGCTTCGCCACAATGTTTGCGACTCTTTGGCCGACCCGCGCTGGCGGATAGGCCTCCGCATGGGCGGGGCCGCCTTCGCGGTCTGCGTCGACTTCTTACTCGAGGCGCTGGTAGGTCATGGTGAAGTCGGGTTGCCAGCTCACGCCGTTGTCGTGGGACATCTCCCCGGTTGACTCCATGATGTCCGGGCCGCGGAAACGTACGGTGGAGCGCTGTGAGAAGTCCTCGTCCAGGCGGATCATCGACCATCCGGCATCGTCGACTTTGAGTTCGAAGACTCGGGTGATCCCGCGGACGTCGAAGTAGTGGTATCGGTCATCCGAAAGCAGCGCCATGGCGTCTGGGAAGTCGGGGTGATAGTACGTCCAGTGCTGGAGCAAGAACGCCCCGTCCAGCACCCGCTCGTACCGCTGCCGGCCGGTGACCGGTTCGGACATTGCCGAGTGATGCATCGTGAACTCCCAGGTTCCGAGCAGCCGGTCGAGCGCGCTCATGCCTGCTCCTTTCGTTGCTCAACGAGGACACGTTTCTGGTAGTCGCTGCGTTCCATGTGCTGCCCATCGTATGCTATTCACCCACCTTCGGGGAAGGGGGCTTCTCGGATGTACGATGCTCTTGCGCAGTGCATCATCTTCTAAGTAGAAAGGCGGAGAGCCCGTTTCGCAGGCGGGTCGGTAAGGAGGACGCTAGGAGATGCAGTACCTCGTAACGGGAGAGTTCATCGACCCAGCCCCGCTGCTTCCCCCTGAACAACTCGTCGGAGCGCTCCGGCAAGCGGTCCTTCCTTCTCACGATGCTCTTACGGGTAAACAACATTTAACACAAAGATCACTCATTTGGGTGATGCGCTGGACGCCGTCGAGGATGATCCTACCTTCGTAGGGAACGTCGCCAGGGAGGCGAGCCATGACGTCCGTGTCTTTAACCGATGCAGGGCTGCGCGAGTTGGAAGAGCTCACCGTTCTGGCACCGGAGCTGGCCCTCCGTAGGGCCGTACCCCTCCTTACCCGACTGACGGACGGTCGGGCCTTCATGGACGAGTACATATTTCCCCTACTTGAGGAGCCTATAGAGGCCGATGAGTGGTTTGTGGCCCGTCGCTTGGAGGGCGAAGAAGGCTCCTTCTCTGTAGAGATCTTCATCTGGCCTCCTGGGACGAGAACCCAAATCCACGACCACTCCTCCTGGGGAGCATTGCGCTGTGTGGTCGGATCAGTGCTTGAAGAGCGCTACGAGCGCCTAGACGACGGCTCGCTCTTCGAGCATGCCCGCTTGGAGAAGGTCTGGCAGTTTCCTTGGGGCAGGGGGGATGGCGTCTCTACGGTGTTACCCGGCGACGGTGGCATCCACAGAGTAGGGAATGTGGGCAAGAACACCGCGATCTCGGTGCACCTCTACGGGCCGCGGCTAGCAGAAATAGATGGACGAGACTACGACCCTTCCCAGAACTACGTCTGCGACCGGGGCATCGCTTGAATTTTCCGCTCACAAGCCAAGAGCCCTACGCGAAGGCTCCGTCCTTTAGCACCTGATCCGAGCATCATCAGAGGAAAGGAGAGCTTCCGTATCGGAAGAGAATAAGGAAAGATGTGCCGTGTGCTCGAGGAGGCTTTCGAAGAGGGCAAGCTTGAGGTCATCGACGAGGTGCTAGACCCCGACTTCGTCTGCTACGACCCCAACTCCGAGGCAGGAGAAGTAAGGGGAGCAGATACCATAAAGGGAGAGATCGAGTACTTCCGTAACGCCGTTCCAGACCTCACCTACACCGTAGAAGATCAGGTAGTCGAGGGCGACAAGGTCGTAAGCCGCTACAAGATCAGCGGAACCCACCAGGGCGAGTTCTTCGGCGTTGCCGGTACGGGCAACCGTATAGAGATGACGGGCATCAACATCGACCGCTTCGACGAGAGCGGCAAGCTGGTAGAGGAGTGGCCCGAATACGATCTTCTTGGGGCGATGAAGCAAATGGGAGCCATCCCTGAGCCGGCCGAGCAAGCCGGGAGCTAAAGCCCTCTTATTAGCATGCATTTTTGGGGCCGGGGTCTAGCCCCGGCCCTTCTTCTGGCACCTACATTCACCTGAGTGTGCGTGGAAGGGACCTACTCGCATGTAGCGTCATCCTTACAACATATATTACAATAGATACAGCCGCTCCGTGGCGAGCGCACAAGGAAAGGAGGAAGAGCCTCATGGCCGCACAAACTCTCCAGCAGAAGAGCCTAGACTCTCCCGACGAGACTAGAACCTTCGAGAAAGGCAAGGCCCAAGTCGTCGCCCTCGGTGACTTTAGCGCTACGCGCCTGACGCTTGAGCCCGGCTGGAGGTGGTCTGAGAACGTCAAGCCTATAGCGGGCACTGACTCCTGCCAACTGCTGCACACCGGCTACCACGTTTCGGGACGGCTGCATATCAGATCGGACGACGGCACAGAGAAGGAGTACGGCCCCGGCGACGCATACGTGATTTCTCCAGGGCATGACGCGTGGGTGGTAGGCGACGAAGCCGTGGTTACGGTAGACATGTCGAGGGTAACGGCGGAGCACTACGCCAAGGAAGAATAAGCACACCAACGCTAAGAAGGGTCGGCGCTCCCCAAGCAACTCCGGCCCTTCTACCGTACCCTACACGGCGATCGTCGCCTGGCCGCTAGGAGAGGCGTTACGAAGAAGGATGCTGCGAACCTTTTCGTAACGATCCGTAAAAAGGCGCGCTTTCGCTTCGAGCCCGTGAATCGAGCCCATGCGAACTTCGCCCTTACGGAGTTCTAAGAAATTCGCATGTAGCATCGTGCAGTGCTCAGGCGCGCTGACGCTCGTCCCGCTGCCGGACCAGCTCCTCGACTGCGCTTGGCAGAGTCGTCTCGAAGTCAATCAGCTTCGCCCACGTCGGGCTCACGACGATCCGGACCATGCCGTCGTGGTAGAGCGAACGCACCTCCTCCTCCCACTCGACCCGTTGCTCGGGCGTCATCTCGTAGGTGCTAGTCGCCTGCAGATACTCGTCCGGGATGCCATCGACGAAGTCTAGCTCGGCCCGACCGCGGATGAGCAAGATCTTGGGCGGGTGCACCTCGGTATCGATCGTCAGGGCAACCATCGGGTTCTCGCTCAAGGCCTGAAGCTTCGGGGCGTTCTTCGTCGTGCACATGACGATCTGTGCGCTGTTCCAGACGAATCCGATCGGGACATTGCGGGGTGTGCCGTCCTTGGCGACGTAGGCCAAGCGGGTCAGGTTGCGGGCCAACAATTCCTGGCTGATCGGTCGGTTCAGGACCTCGGTGATCTCGTTCGGTTGCACGGACATCCCTCCCATTGTCGTTTCTTGGTCAGCCCAGACTCCCATCAGGCTAGCGCGCTCGACGGTGGTGACTTCGTCAGCTCGAGCCGTCCATGGCCGTCTGGAGTCTGCACGACCGCGATTTCTGCCCGGACGTCGTCGAGCCTCACGACGCGATCGACCCACCGGCCCCTTGCCCTGCAGCTCGAGTCCGAGCTCGAAGAACACAGTCGCAGCCGCGACGTCGTCTCCACGGCGGAAGGTTCTTCGATCATCCTGCTCTTGCGCATAGAGCCCCCGATCATAGCAAGGACAGGACCTATCGGTGATCCAGCTAGGCCTTATTCACCGAGGTGCCTAGAAGGGGTCTTCTCGAAAGTTTGCTTAGACCGGCGCAAGCTTGACGCTGAAGCGAAATCCCGTTGTCCTAATCGGCGTTGACCGATGCAGTGTCGGTCGCGACAACGGCGCTAGCCGTGTACTCGAGAAGGAGTAATCTCGGAACTTCGCCATGACGGTTTTCTAAGAGGGTGTCCAAAAAGGTTCCCTGCTCGACGGTGTAGAAGCCTCGATCTTGCATCTAAGTTTGGTCGGCTTCGCTTTGCCGCTCTTCCTCTCTCAGAGCTATGATCTCATCCCCGGTGCGCCAACCTCCGGGGTGATCTCTTCTAAC
>CADDZK010000099.1 GCA_902812425.1 Actinomycetota bacterium | reverse complement strand
GCGAGTGAGAAGACCTGATAGCCTCCGGAGTCGGTGAGGATCGGACCGTCCCAGCCCATGAAGGCGTGAAGCCCGCCCGCCTCTCTCACGAGGCCGGACCCCGGCCTCAGGTAAAGATGATACGTGTTCCCGAGCACGATGCCCGCCCCGATCTCCCGCAGATCCCCCGGCGTCAGTCCTTTGACCGTGCCCTTGGTCCCGACGGGCATGAAGACGGGCGTCTCGACGGGCCCGCGCGGCGTCCTAAGGAGGCCGGCGCGCGCCTCGCCGTCGCTCGCGACCACCTCTATAGAGACAGGAGCGCCTACAGCCGCCGTCCCCCACCGACGAGGAGCATCGCGTCCCCGAACGAGTAGAAGCGGTAGCGTTCGCGTACCGCGACCCTGTATGCCTCCCTCACCAGATCCTCCCCCCCGAAGCTCATCACCATCGCGAGGAGCGTGGAACGCGGCAGATGAAAGTTCGTCAAGAGCGAATCTACGATCCGCCAGCGGTAACCGGGATAGACGAAGAGCGTCGACTCCCCTTCCCTCTCGCCCGTCGCAGCCCAGGTTTCGAGCGTGCGGGCGACGGTGGTGCCAGCCGCGACCACACGCTGCGCCTCACTCACCACCCGCTCAGCCTCCTGCGGGACGCTGTAGTGCTCGGCGTGCATCGTGTGCTCTTCGAGCCTCTCGACCCTCACTGGCATGAACGTCCCTGCCCCGACGTGGAGTGTGATCCTGGCTATCCCGGCCCCCGCCCGCTCCACGTCCTGAAGAACCCGCTCCGTGAAGTGGAAACCGGCCGTCGGTGCGGCGGCGGAACCCTCGTTGCGCGCGTAGACCGTCTGGTAGCGGCCCTCGGTCTCGGGCGTGGGACGGATGTACGGCGGGAGCGGCATCCTGCCGCTGCGCTCCAGCAGAGCGGGCACGTCAGGGGCGGCGACCGCCCAGTGCCCGTCGCCGAGGCTCTCGACGAGCTGCAGCCGCTCCCCGCCGGCGGAGAGTTCTAGCCCTGCTCTGAGGCGTTTGCTTGGCTTGGCGAGCACCTCCCACGTACCCTCGCGCCCGGGTCCGAGGTCCCTGAGGAAGAGCAGCTCGACCTCGCCGCCCGTCGGCTTGCGGGCCCTGAGCCTGGCCGGAAGCACCTTCGTCTCATTCAGGACGAGAGCGTCGCCGGGCAGCAGGAACTGCGGAAAGTCTCGGAACGTGTGGTGGGAGATCTTGCCCTCTCTGACGTCGACGACCATCAGGCGCGAGGCGTCGCGTGGCTCGGCGGGGCTCTGGGCGATAAGTTCCTCGGGAAGCTCGTAGTCGAGCTCTCTGGTAAGCACCCTAGCGGCGGAAGACGACGTTGAGGACGATAGTACCGACGATGGAGAGCAGGATCATAAGCCCTATCGGGAAGTAGACAGTAAAGTTGCCGCGCCTGAAGGCGAGGTCCCCTGGCAGCCTATCTATCCCGAGACGCCCGAGCAGCAGGAACACACTGCCGAGTACGAGCAGGACGACCGCGCCGCCGAGCAACAACTTTCCCACGCCTTCGAGTCCCATAGAGCTATTGTATTACCTGACCCCGCCCTCAGTCGTAGTGTCTGAACCGGGGCCAGTCTTCGCGGAGGGACGTTTTGGAGTCTCGGCAGACGTAGACGGGCAGGTTGTTCTCGTCTGGCATGCAGTACTCGCATCTCACCGTGGCCCTCCGCTGTATCTCTCCGAACTCCTTCTCCAGACGCTCGCGGGGTACTCCGACGCTTATGACGACCTGACCGCTGCAGTCCCCCGGTCCCCAGATGTAGTAGCTGTTGTGGCCGCTGATGGCGTCGGGAAGCCCCTGCGCCGGGCCGAAGAAGTTTATAGCGCTGGCCTCGCCGTAGTTGCCCGCCAGTATGCAGGCCCTCGGCCGCTCACCGGCGGGGAGCCCTTCGTACACCCGGGCGACGGTGGCCGTCATGTTCGTCCAGCCGAAGCGGTCTGCGAAGTTCTGGGGGAGCTGTGCAACCTCGCGCGTCTCCACCTGCACGCCGGCGTCCCCGCCCGCGGCGCCCGTGATCCTCGCCAGCGTGTCGACGGGCAGGACGGGAAGCACCGTGAGTGGCGCGACGACGATCCCGGAGATCACGAGTACTATGGGGTACGCCGGCTTCAGCCAGTTCCAGTTGCGTCGCCCGGCGAAGCGTTCGGCCACGACAGCCCCCGCGGCGAACAGCATGGGATAAGCGGGCGCGAGAAAATAGAACTTGGCGTTCTGGATCATAAAGATCGCGAAGAGGATGACGAAGATCCAACCCAGTGCCCTGTAAGGGCTGCCGTCCCTGGAGAAGAGGTAGTAGAAGAGCCCGGCGAGCCAGAGCGGCAGCGTCGGCGGCTGCATCGTCACGATCTGCTCGACTATAAACTCGACGGGCGAGGCGGGGTCAACCTTCGCGCCGTAGTTCGACCAGAACTCGAACGTCGGCCAGCCGTGCACCGCCTCCCAGATGACGTAAGGGAGCAAGAAGGCGAAGGCGAGCGCGCCGCCGAGCCAGGGCCAGGCCGTGAGCAGGTGCCTGCGGGCGCGCGTGAGGAGCAGGGCCAGGAATACGGCGAGACCAAGGTACAGCATGGTGAGCTTGGTCAGCAGGCCGAGGCCTGCGACGAGGCCGAAGGCGAGCCAGAGCCTGGGCCGGTCCCGCTTCAAGATCAGCAGCAGGACGTAGAGCGCGAGGACCCAGAAGAGCTGGTCGAAGGCGTCCATCGAGAGCCAGGTGCCAAAGACGAGGATGGTGGGAGCTATGAGGGTGGCAATGGCCGCCAGGCCCTGGGCGAACCTGCCGCCACCGAGCTCCCTGGCCATCAGGCCGGTGAGCACCACCACGACGGCGCCCGCCAGTGCAGGGAAGACGTGCAAAGCCACGAGCGAGTCCCCGAACAATACGTGAGTAATGCGGGCGACGAGCGCGACGAGGGGCGGGAAATCCACATAGCCAAGGTCTAGCCGCTCTCCCGCTGCGACGTAGTAGAGCTCGTCCCTGAAGTAGCCGTAGTTGCCAGCGGTTAGCAGGTGCAGGAGCACCTTGAAGAGCGCCAGGTACACGAGTATGGCGGTGGCACCGAACAGGGCGACGCGTCCCTGTTTGGCGGGCTCGCTCACGGGCCGCTTACAGAGCTTCCCTCAGCCGTCGAGTTCGGCGAGCAGACCCTCGACGTCGAGGGCGCGGGTCACCATGGCGAGTTCGCCTTCACTGTTGCGCGGCCATTCCTCCTGGGGACGATCCCTGTACAGCTCGACGCCGTTGCCGTCGGGGTCGCGCAGGTAGAGGGCCTCCGAGACACCGTGATCCGAGGCACCGTCGATAGGGTAGCTCGATTCGAGGAGCCACCTGAGGGCCTGGGCGAGATCCCGCCGCTCGGGGTAGAGGATCGCGAGGTGGAAGAGGCCTGCGGAATGGGGCGGCGCAGGATGGGCGTTCCTGCTCATCCAGGTGTTCAGGCCAATGTGGTGGTGGTAGCCGCCCGCGGAGAGGAAGACCGCCTCATCGCCGTACCACTGGGTAACCTCGAAGCCGAGAACGTCCCTGTAAAAACCGAGAGCGCGCTCTATGTTCGCCACCTTCAGATGAACGTGGCCGATGCGCGTCCCCGGGTTTATTACTCGCCTCGTGCGCCTGCTCGTCTCCATTCGCGCTCCTCGTCCTGGCTCTCAGTGTCCTGATTCTACCTGCGCCTGCCGAGGGTGTTCACGATCAGGACGCCCGAGAGCGTGATACAGCCACCGACGACCGAGAGGAGGGTGGGCACCTCGCCGAGCCAGACCCAGGCGATCAGGTAGGCCATCACCGGGATCAAATAGAGGAAGCTCACGGCCCTAGAGGCCGGCATGCGCGAGGACATATAGGCGTAGGTAAAGTACGCAATAGCGGTCGGGAAGACGCCGAGGTAGACCATGGCGAGCGTGGTTCCCGCAGGGGCGGCCCTCACCTCGGAGACGAGGCCGGGCAGGAAGACGAGCGAGAGGAGGGCGCCGGCCCAGACGGCGTAGGTCGTGAAGGCGAGCGCGCCGTACTTCCTCAGGTAGGGCTTCTGGATCACGAAGTAGATGCTCGAAGAGAGGGCGGCGACGAGGATCAGGAAGGCCCTCGGTGCCAGCCCGAACCCCTCGCTCTCCCCGACGGAGATCAAGGCCGCCCCGAAGAAGCTGACCGCCATGCCGACCCAGCCGAGCATCCGCAGCCTCTCGCCGAGGAAAGCGACGGCGAGGAGGGCCGTGAAGATAGGGGCCGTGTTTATGAGGACGCTCGCAGACCCTGCCCCGACCGTGACCTCGCCGTAGTTGAGCGCGACGTGATAGAGCGTGAAGGCGAGAAACCCTGCGAGAAACACCGCGGGCACGTCGCGCCACTCGGGCAGAGGCATCCTTCTCAGGAGCGCGAAGCCCCCGAGCACGAAGGAGGCCACGAGAAAGCGAAACAGCGCGATCTCCCCCGGCCCGTAAGCCCCGAGCCCCGCGCGTATCCCTGCGAACGCCGAGGCCCAGAAGACGACCGTGGCCACGAGCGCCAGCGTTACCCTCGCGTCGAATCCTGCACGCTTCACCCGGCCATTCTAAACGAAGTGCTCCCGCCCTCCGCTGGCAAGGCGCGGCCTCGCTCTCTATACTCGGGAGAGCGTCGTGTGTACCCCACAAGCCGGAAGAGAGATTTCTATGGAGACCACCGATACCAGGCGCAGGAGCCGCATAATTCTCGAAGGCCGCGACCGCGCACCGGCCCGGTCCTTCCTCAAAGGCATGGGCTACTCCGACGAAGACTTGAGCAAACCGATCGTCGGCGTCGCCCACTCCTGGATCGAGACGATGCCCTGCAACTATAACCACCGCCACCTGGCCGAGAAGGTCAAGGAGGGCATCAGGGAGGCCGGTGGCACCCCGATGGAGCTGAACACCATCTCCATCTCCGACGGCATAACGATGGGGACGCAGGGGATGAAGACGTCCCTGGTCAGCCGCGAGGTTATTGCCGACTCTATAGAGCTCGTCGGGCGCGGCCACATGTTCGACGCCATGGTAACCATCGTCGGCTGCGACAAGACCATCCCTGCTGCCGCTATGGCCCACGCGAGGCTCGGTGTGCCAGGCGCCATCGTCTACTCGGGCTCGATAGCCCCAGGGCGCTTCAAGGGTCGCGACGTGACGATCCAGGAGGTCTTCGAGGGCGTTGGCGCCAACGCCGCGGGCAAGATGTCCGACGAGGACCTGCTGGATCTGGAGGAGCACGCCTGCCCCGGAGCGGGCGCGTGCGGGGGCCAGTACACGGCGAACACGATGGCTATGGTCCTCGAGTTCCTCGGCCTCTCGCCTATGGGCTCGGCCGGTCCCCCCGCCCTCGACGGACGCAAGGACGAGGTCTGCGCCCGCGCCGGCAGGCTCGTCATGCAGCTCCTGGAACGCGGCCTTACGCCGGATCAGATCCTGACCCGCGAGGCCTTCGAGAACGCGATCGCAGCCGGCGCGGCTACGGGAGGCTCGACGAACCTCGTTTTGCACCTGCTTGCGATAGCGCGCGAGATGGGAGTCCCTCTGAACATCGACGACTTCGACCGCGTGAGCGAGCGTACCCCGATCATCGCCGACCTCAAGCCGGGGGGCCGCTACACGGCCGTAGACGTCGACCGCGCGGGGGGCAGCACGCTGCTCGGCAAGCGGCTTCTCGACGCGGACCTCATAGACGGAAGCCAGCTCACCGTTACGGGACGCACCATCGCAGAGGAGGTCGAGGAGGCCAGGGAGACGCCGGGGCAGGACGTGATCGTGACGGTAGAGGAGCCGCTGAGAGCCACAGGAGGACTGGTAATCCTCAAGGGCAACCTCGCGCCCGAGGGCTGCGTGGTGAAGGTCGCAGGCTACACCCGCCTGCACCATACGGGACCGGCCCGCGTCTTCGACTCGGAGGAGGACGCGATGAGCGCCGTTCAGGCCGGCAACATCTCCGAGGGCGACGTCGTCGTGATCCGCTACGAAGGACCGAGGGGCGGGCCCGGTATGCGAGAGATGCTCGGCGTAACCGCGGCCCTCGTCGGCCAGGGTCTCGGCGAGACCGTCGCCCTCCTCACAGACGGACGCTTCTCGGGAGCGACCCGCGGCCTGATGGCCGGACACGTCGCCCCCGAGGCTGCCCATCGCGGTCCCATAGCCGCCCTGCGTGACGGGGATGCCGTAACCTTCGACATCGGGAACAGGACGTTGAGCGTGGACCTTCCGGCCGAGGAGCTGGAAGCCCGGCTGGCAGAATGGCGGGAGCCCGAACCCCGCTTCGCGACCGGCGTGATGGCGAAGTACGCCGCCCTCGTCTCATCGGCCTCGGAAGGGGCCGTCACCGACCCCAAGCTCGGCTCCGGAGGTTAAGTAGAAACCTGGAAGTCGTCTCCCTTGACGGGAGGCCCGACCGTCGCGTACTCGGGTGCGTGGATGAGAACCCGGCTGCCTTTCTCGCGAGACGTGTAATCAGTTCTCACCCTTGTCGTCCCCGCGGTAGCGGAGCGGGAGGATAAACCAGAGCAGCGCGAATAACAGGGCGAGAACTACCGTCACGATGATCGCCGCGGTCAGGCCGAAGAGGAGGTCGGTGATCACGAATATGACCCCGATCATGGCCGGAACGAGGAAGACCAGGCCGACGATCGTGAGCACGTTTCCAAGCTCCAGCCGCATCTCCCTGGCTCCCTCCCGCCACAGGATGCGGTGGTGCGGCGAGGGCGCTATGAGCAGCGCCGTCGCTATCGCCGTGCAGAGCAGCGTCCCGAAAAATACCCCCGTTTGCAAGCCGGTGAGTTGCGGGAAGCGCTGGGTGAAAGGCACGGTGAGCAAGAAGGCGAAGAGCACCTGCACTCCGGGTAGGATCACCCTCAGCTCGTTCAGTAGCTCGATGAGCTCCCGCGCGGTTCTCTCGTGAGGGTCCTCTCCGGTCTTCTCCTCGTTCTTCTGCGCCTCGCGTTCCTTCATACCCCTCGCTCCCTAAGCGTGTAGCGTGGATTTAACAGGCATTTTACACAGAATGTGTGCCGGAGAACGGGAACACTGGCGTGCGACAGATGGTGTTGGAAGCCTAGTTACTGGCGGCGCGCACTCCGGACACTGCCTCGGGGGTTATGAGGCCGATGGAGGCGGCGTGCTCGGCCGCCTCCGCAGTATCCTGCACGGGGATGAGCTCCGTCCCGAGGTGGCGCGCCTCCTCTGCTATGGCCCTCACCTCGGCGTCGCGCCTCTCTGAAGTAACGTCCCTGATGTAGACGGCTCTGATACGGCCAGGGTGCTCGCGCACGGTCTGGAGGTAGATCTCCGGGTCCTCCTCCCCCGAGTCCCCGATCAGGACGAAGGGGAGGTCCTCGTACATACGGAGCAGTCTGCGGATCACACCGAGCTTGTAGTCTCTGTGCTTGCCGAGGACCGTCGGACTCCAATCCTTCAGGAAGAGCGGCCCCGGCGGGACGCCGTGCACGTTCAGGAAGTCTTCCAGTACGTCGTAGATGTTCCACGGGCTGCTCGAGACGTAGAAGATCGGGTTGAAAGACCGGCCTTCCCCGCCGAGCTGGAGCGCCTCGTAGAAGGCGGCGACGCCCTCGAAAGGTAAGCGCGTGTGGGCGTTGTTCCGAAGTACGATCCAGGCCATCTTCAGCGTATTTGTGGCGCTGGAACGCACAACCGTATCGTCGAGGTCGCTGATCACCCCGAAGCCCGCCGCGTGCGGTACGAGGACCTGTCCGGTCGACCGTACCTCACCCCCGCCCGGCGAAGGCGGGGAGAGCAACTCCAGCTCGACCGGGTACCATCCCGCCTCGCCGTCGAGCGGCTCGGGGAGCCGGAAGCTCACGTCGAAGAAGCCCTCGACGCCGGCTCTGGTCTCTATCCGCGTCCCTTCGAAAGAGGCCCTTACGCGTGCTTCAGGCACCTCGTCGCTCGCGAAGCGCCGTGCCATGTTGCGTACGTTCAGCCACGCGGTATCGTCCTGGCCCGCGCGGGTGATGCCCGTTCTCTCCAGAACGCGGCCCCTCAGGAACAGCTCGCGCGCCGTCCCGTATCCTCTGTAAGGCAGAATCTCGAAAGGATCGAGCAGCCCCAGGCGCCGCTTCAGCCCGAATCTGAAGGCGTCGAAGCGCTCCTCGGCGACCTTCGCCGCCCCCAGAGCCGTCCGTCTCCAGTCCGTCAACGCAGATGCATCCGGCTAGGTCGGGAGAACCTTGACCCGTCTCGGCGTCACACTCCCGATGTTCACCTGCTCGATACTGGACCACGGGAGGAACACGTAACCGTCCGAGCCGTCTTCGCGCTCACTGAGGTCGAGCAGCAGACCCGTCTGCTCCCTGTCGCAGATCGTCCCTGCCAGCTCGCGCCCGCCCCAGGTGACTATGGAGACGTACACTCCCTTCCTCAAAGCATCGGAGACCTTCGGCGCCTGTCCCTGCCACGCTCGCGACTCCGTCCCCCCGCCGTTCGCACCGCCCCGATCGACCATCTCGCCTCTAATCTTCTGCTTTACCGGCATGCCTGGGATCAACCTACCCGGTAGATTAGAAACTAACCCACGAGGCGGCTCCATGCAAGGATAAGAATTCATTACGCAGCGGATGGGTGCAGCAAGCATACTGAAGCGCCGAGGGCGGGATCACATCTGGCTAGGCCAGAAGATCTCCATGACGGCGCACGCCGAGCACCACTCCAGCAGCGTACCCCCGCCGATACGCACCTCGAGCACATCGTCCCCGCACGCCGCATGTGCCAGGCTGAAGACGGCGAAAGAGAGGTCCTCCTCCGTGGTCCTGGCGTCGAGGGTGTCCACAGGCTCCACTTCGTAGCGCATCACACTAACAGGTATCGGCCACTTCAGCGCAGGGCTGTAGTTAAGAGGTCCGCCTGGGACTATCCGCCGTTCGGGACGGGGACGCCGAGGTGGCCGTAGGCCCTGCGGGTGGCGATCCTGCCCCGCGGCGTACGTTGTATGAGGCCGCTCTGCAAGAGGTACGGCTCGTATACGTCCTCGACGGTATCCCGGGCCTCGCCGAGGGCGACGGAGAGCGTTCCGATGCCGACGGGGCCCCCGTCGAACTTGTCTATGATGAGCCCGAGATAATCCCTGTCAGCCCTGTCGAGGCCGAGGTGATCCACACCCTGCATGTCGAGCGCAGCGTTGGCCGTCTCCTCGTCAATCTTCCCTTCGCCGACGACCTGGGCGTAGTCGCGAACCCGCTTGAGGAGCCTGTTGACGATGCGCGGCGTCCCGCGGCTACGGCGTGCGAGCTGTTTGGCGCCACCCTCGGTAATAGGGACACCAAGTATCCTCGCGTTGCGGACCACGATCTTCTCGAGGTCCTCCGGCCCGTAGTATTCGAGCCTCTCTGCGACGCCGAAGCGGTCGAGCAGGGGCTTCGTAAGCAGGCCCTTTCTGGTCGTCGCACCTACCAGCGTGAAGCGCGGCAGATCCATCCTGATCGTGCGTGCCGAAGGTCCCTGGCCGAGCACGATGTCCATAGCGTAGTCCTCCATCGCCGGGTAGAGGACCTCTTCGATCTGCCTGTTGAGGCGGTGGATCTCGTCTATAAACAGGAAATCTCCCTCTTCGAGGGAGGTGAGGATCGCCGCCATGTCCCCCGCCCGCTCCAGGGTCGGCCCGCTCGTCGGCCTGAGTCCGACGCCCATCTCCTCGGCGAGGATGCGGCAGAGCGTGGTCTTCCCGAGCCCGGGAGGACCGTCGAGCAATATGTGGTCGAGCGGCTCCTCGCGCTGCTTGGCAGCCTCGACGAAGATCCTCAAGTTCTGCTTGAGCGCCTCCTGCCCGACGAACTCGTCGAACGAACTCGGCCTGAGCGTGGGCTCGTCGTCTTCGGCGTGGGCCTCGGGATCGAGCGGGTGCTCCCCGAAGCCAGCGGCCCCCGTGATATCCTCGGGAAACTCCTCGCCCCTTACGGTGAAGTCGTCCATCTCCTCGGCGCTCAACGCCTGCTCCCTATCCGCCGTAATGCCTCCTTTATGTACTTCTCGACCGAGTCCTGCGGCGGCACGTCGTTCAGCGCCTTCTCGGCCTCCTCTAACCTGTACCCGAGCGCCGTCAAAGCGTCGCGCGCCTCCATGTAGGGACCACCCCCGCCGTCTCCGGCGGCGACGGCCTGTTCGGGACCGAAGGCGGCGAGGCTCTTGCCCCTCAGCTCCAGCACGAGTCGTTCGGCAGTCTTCTTACCTAGCCCCGGAACGGAGGCGAACTTGATGATATCCCCCCTCGCGACGCACTCGGAGATCTCCTGCGGCGACATCGAAGAGAGGATGGAGAGGGCGAGCTTCGGGCCTACCTTGCTCACCGCGGTCAGCGCGTCGAACGCGGCCCGCTCCTCGCGCCCTGCGAACCCGAAGAGGAGCATTGCGTCCTCGCGCACCACCATCCTGGTGTGGACGACGCACTCCTCACCGAGCGAGGGTAGCGCCCGCAAAGTCGCGAGCGAGGCCGAGGCGCGGTAGCCCACGCCCCCGACGTCGATCACGACGCCTTCAGTATCTTTCTCGACCAGCGTACCGCGCAGCCTGTAAATCATTGGCTAATTATCACGCACGATCCGCTATTTCCCCACCCCTACCTTGCCGGGCAGGCTGCTGGAGAAGGCGTGGCAGATGGCGATGGCGAGGCCGTCGGCAGCGTCGTCGGGGCGCGGTATGGCAGGCAGGTTCAACAGCGCCTTGACCATCTCCTGTACCTGGCGCTTGTCCGCCCTCCCGTAGGAGGTGATCGCCTGCTTGACCTGCAAAGGCGTGTACTCCGTAACTTCGATCCCGGCCTTGTACGCCGCCAGGAGCGCGACACCCCGCGCCTGACCGACCGTGATCGCCGTGGTCACGTTGGTGTTGAAGAAGAGCTCCTCGACGGCGACGGTCTCGGGCCAGTAGCCGCGCACGAGCTCGCTAACACCGTCGAAGAGCCGGCCTAGACGACGGGGCATCTCCCAGTCAGGTGGCGTCGTGATCGCACCGTGCTGCACGTAGCGCAGGCGGTTGCCTCCGCCTTCGGCCCGGATCACACCCCACCCCATCGTCGCAGTACCTGGGTCTATGCCGAGTATCGTGTGTCCCTTGCGGTCGGTCGCGAGCATGGACTAAGGTTACCCCCTCCCGCCCGACCTTGCATCAGCTTCTACATCTTGTGTACCGGCCGAACGCCCCTACTACGCCGCCAGCCTCGCAACCCGGAAGGCATCAGCGCCTTCCCGCAGGGAACGTCCCCGTCTCCACTGGCCGTTCCCTTAAACTACGAGGGGCAATCTCTCCAACCCGCGCAGGAACAATCCACGGCGCCAGCGCAATGACCCGGACGGCACGGCCGGGTGCGGATCGGGGAAGCGCCTCAGGAATGCGCTGATGGCGATCTGACCCTCCATCCTCGCGAGCGGCGCACCGAGGCAGTGATGCACGCCGCCCCGCCCGAAGGCGAGATGCCTGTTGGGATCGCGCGCCAGATCTAGCGCCTCGGGGTTCTCGAATTGCCTCTCGTCGCGGTTGGCCGATCCGAGGACCCCGAGGACGAGCCCCCCACGCGGTACCTCCGTGCCCGAGATCTCCATCTCCTCGCGTGCGTAGCGCTCGGTCGCGATCTCGACCGGAGAGGTGTACCGAAGCAACTCCTCGACCGCGGACTTCACGAGCGAAGGGTCGCTCCCGAGCTTCTGCATCTGCTCCGGATGCTCGATGAGCGCGAGCGTGCCGCTCGCGATGAGGTTGACGGTGGTCTCGTGCCCCGCTACGAGGAGCAGGAACGCCATG
>CADDZK010000098.1 GCA_902812425.1 Actinomycetota bacterium | reverse complement strand
GCCCAGGCCCCTCACCATGAAGTCCCACGCCGAGGAGGGGGCCAGGGTGCTGGAGCGCGGCGAAGTCGTCCCGGGCGAGCTGACGAGCGCGCAGGTGGTCATGGCCAGGGCGACCGGCCAGGACCCCGAGGTACTGGCCGCGGTGCTGCGCGGGGAGGTGGCCGAGCCGGTGCCGCCCGAGGCGCTCGGCGGGGTCCGAGTCCCGGTGCTGGTTCTCAACGGCACGGAGGACGCCGCCAACCAAAGGGTGAAGCGGCTCGTCGAGGTGCTCCCCGACGCGCGCTTCGCCGCCTGCGAGGGCGATCACGGCACCACTCCGTTCCAACCGTCCTTCCAGGGAGCGGTAAGCCGTTTCTTCGGGGAGCGGTGGCGAGAGCGCGGGACAAGACCATGATCGAGGAACCTCTAAGATTTCTGCGCTGACCGCTCCTTATGGAGCTTGCACAGCTCGACCTTCCTACTCGGCACCATTCACGGGAGTGCGCGAAAACGGAGTTCTCCGAAGTTCAGCGCCGCCCCGGCCAGCACCTATGATGATGAGCGTTCCTGGCTTCTTAGAAAGATGATGCTGAAGGCTATGAGAGCCCAGAACAATACGCCAAAAGCAACCCTAGGCCACGGGTTACCCTCTTGGAACAGCTTGAACAAGACAGCAAAGAAGATCGCCGGGGGCACTTGAGCGAACCATACCAGCAACGAGTGCTCGCCTGATCCCAGCGCGAGCGACCCAACAACTCCGCCAGCGGTGCCACTAGCACCGTAATAGAGGCGATGAATCCCAATACCACGATCCACAACGACGGGTTTGCCATGTCTTCGGGATCGGGGAGCGTGAAGGCCATCGGGAAGGCTATCGAAGCGATGCCTGCCAGTCCTATGGCCCACCACCCGAGGCGTGTGTGCGGCAGAGAGAGAACCCTCCTCCACAGCGGGGTGTGAGGAACCTGTTAAGTAGTCATGGCGACCTCCTCTCTTAAAGGTCTCTCTATAAGCAACTAGAGCGTACTTACGTTGTAAGGTAAAGGCATGACACATATTGCTCAATCTGCTAGTCAAGGTTGATCAAGTGGGGCTTATTCACCCAAGTGCGTGGAAGGTAGATTCTCCGAAGTCCGTATCCAGCCGTCTGCATCGATCGCCTGGTAGGACCGCCTGAGGATCCGGACAAAGGGATCCTCAGCATAGAAGTCAACACTACATGTGCTAGCCCTGAATGGATATCCACCCTGGTGAATGCGACGGGAAGCCTAGACGGAGATCGAAGCCTCTCGTCGGGACTTCGCCTCGTAGGTTCGGCGGACCCTCTAGCATCTGCCACATCTGGTTTGCAAAGGAACCGGCGACGCGTTATCCACCGTCTCCTGGCTTCAGCTGACACCACTCGAGCGCAATACGGTGCAACACAGCAAGGCAGAGAAATGAAACCTCAGATGAAGTCAGCGATTCGAGTTCGCTCGTCGACTCTCTCTACGGATTATATAAGCCGGCTACTTGGAACGGGGAAGGCCTTCAGCGCCGATGACACCCGCATAGGGAAGCGAAAGGCTACAGTAACTCAGTAGATGAGGAGGGCAGCTAGCATCAGCGGCGCCGGAGATATGAACCCCTATGCGGGAACCGAAGATCGATAAGCGTCTATAGCACCATTTCCAAGAGAAAGGCGGGCGACGAAAGAACTAAGTTGATGACTTCTCGAGTTCTCAGCCCACGAACTAGAGGACGCTCAACCTAAGGGGGTGGTTAGCAAGCACAAAGACATCAGGTAGGCTGCGTAAGCGGATACCACCACGCCGAAGGAGATCGTCAAAGCAATCAACATCCTTCCCGCGAGGGCCGACTTGCCCCATACGCGTTTGGCGCGTCGCAGTGACTTCCTCAGTTCTAACTCGGACCGATCTAATAACCGCGCTACGTACAATACCTCGCTGGCCACTATGCCCAATCCCACGAAAAAAGTGCCCCAGCCAGGCCCCGGCAAGGGTGCTAAGAGGAGACTTCCGATCGCTATTCCAATGCCGAAGGACGTGTAGCATGCCCTCATGAGCGTAGACCGGTCGTGGCCTGAATGCTGACGGCGATGATAGCGGTCTCTAAATCGGCGACCGGGCACGCTATTATTTAGGAACCGACGCCACTCTTCTATCGAATTCTCTATTGCGACTCCCATGGGGCCTCCTGAGGGGTTAAGGTGCTTGTCTTGAAAGTACTTTAAGGGTTTTGCGTAACACGAGTGCGACAGCCAAGTAACACCTCGGCCAAGTTTTTGTAACAGTCCGGTTACAAATGCGACGGCTAACTTGTTCATCGAGCTTCAAGCGGGCCGAAATGGAGCGGCAGAACGCAAGAATCGGTGCCAGCGAGCCATGAGACCACGGCTCGCTAGCGCCCATTGCTAAAGTGGTATACGGTGCGATTGGACGATACTCCATTGGTCCCAGCACGCAAGAAGGGCATGAATTCTAAAGGCGACCTCACGGAAGATGCCAAACACTACGCTAAGGATGCTGCCCAAAGCGCGCAACCGTGGATGGAGCGGCTCGCGCGCCTGGGATGCGCGACTGAGGGTGCGCCATAAGTGCATTAGCCTATGCAGGTCTCGCTTTCAGCGCTGTGGGGGTAATTCTTGGGACGGCGAGCGAGGGTGGTGGAACTCCCGATGACTGGACGGCACTGCTGCTGTCATGGCCATTAGGCAAAGTATGGGTCATCGGTGTTGGCATCGCCGTGGTCGGCGTAGGTCTGTATGAGCTCTATCAGGCTTACAGGGCAGATTTTCTTGAGTACCTAAAGCTCGACGAGATGGGAAGGCGGTGAGGAAGTGGACCGAACACTGGGGTCGCCTCGGTATCGCCGCGCGGGGAATTATCTTCGCTGTCATCGGGACTTTCCTCGTCCGGGCGGCACTCGCGTACGATCCGCAAGAAGCTCGGGGCCTCGGTGGCGTACTGCAGACACTTGCCCAGCAACCTCTAGGGCCGTGGCTCTTGGGTGCTGTGGCGCTCGGGTTGGTCGCCTACGGGTTATGCATGCTCTCTGTGGCACGCTACCGTCACATACCCACCGGCAGAGTTCAGTAGAATTGGCTGGCGCATGGGATCGAGACCGAACCCACGGGGTGTTGTCGCAAATGGGTAAAGAGTGACAATATCTAATGGTTCCGCATAAAGTTGCATGGGGATAATGGTCACTCATGCCCACGGGAGGTAACGATGAGAGATGCTGGAGGTTGTGTATGATCGCTGTGGTTAACCGTTTACCAGTAAAAGAGGGGATGGCCGCCGAGGTCGTAGAGCGGTTCGCCAACGGTCGGGGGTTCGTGCAGGGGTTTCCGGGCTTTGTATCGATGGAGGTTCTGCGCTCCGAGGGCGAGGATGAGGTTATGGTGATTACCCGATGGGAAGACAAAGAAGCTTTCAATTCCTGGGTCCATAGCGACGAATTCAAGTTGGCCCACGGTAAGGGCGGCGGACTGTTGCGAGGCCATCCTCAGATGGGCACCTACGAGGTCGCTGTATGGCGTGAACCTGGACTCTCCGAGGTCTAGCTGAGTTGGAGCAGACTCGAGGATATCAAACTAGAGCCAGCGAGCTTAGCCCCCAGCTCTCGCCCATACGCTGCTTCCTAACCCTAACCGGACATGGAGTGAGCTGAGGATATACTCCGACGATTCGTAATCCACCAGGTCTTGACTTCACCTGATACCGCTCTGATACCACCGGGAACGCAATACGGTGCAATACGCAGCAAAGCAGAGAAACGAACCTCCCTTGGCTATGCGGGAATTGCAACCCCGTGCAGCCCCCTGCAACACGTGACCGATCACTCGTAATGAGACTAGGTCAGCGGTTCGAGTCCGCTCGTCGGCTCTCCCGATCCAGCGTAGACAAGCCGAATATCCGGATAGAAAGTGGCCCTGCGACTCATGACCAGGAGCCTATTGACACTACCCGAATCTACATTGTGATCCGCTCGTCGATCGAATTGATACTGCTGGTCGGCTTCCAGTTCCGACCGAAATCTCCCCTTGATGAGGTTTCGAGCCGCAAGGTGGATAAATCCTGTACCCCTCGATCGCACCCGAGCGAAAGATCCCATCAAAATTCCCGAACGTTGGGAAGACCTCCACCTACCTCCCGGGAAAGCTCTTCAGCTAGGGTTCACACGATGAGAGTCGCTTACGGAGCGACAGGCCAAAGCAGGGCGGGGTACGCTACTCATTCCCCGCCCCATAAACCCACTAAGGGAATGTGGGAGGAAGGAGGAACACTGTAATGGCAGATCCAGTATCCGTGGTAAAGGACTACGACGCTGCGTGGAACGCCCATGACGTAGAGGGAGTGATGGCTTTCTTTACCGATGACGCGATTGTCAGGCTGGAGCCCGGCGCAGTTTTTAGCGGTAAAGAGCAGATACGCGCTGGCTATGTCGAACCCTTTATGCCGGGTTTTCACGTCGACTCAAGCGGCCATCAAGTAGCGGAAGACCAAGAAGGGGGACAGAGAGTAACCTGGAGGGCCATGCTCTCGAGCGACTTCTTCAGGCAGATAGGTGAGGAGCCTCCGGTAGAGCGCAATGGTGAAGCAGTCGTTGAGGGCGAGAAGATCAAGGCCTTCACCGGTACGATCCCGGCAACACCTTAATCCTCGCTTAGGGCTCTAGGAGGCTTATAGGAGAACAGCGGGTGGGGCTCCACACTACGGAGTCCCACCCCTTCCCCTTGCCTCTATTCATCCAAGTGCGTAGAAGAAGGGGTATTTCTAATGGAGCTACTTGCAACAAATCTTCTCCTTCGTAACGGCTGTCGTAATGCGTAGGAAACGATGGTGCTGTAGAGTGGTGTTGTGACAGAAGAGGCAAGAAAGCAGGGCCGCGTGGTAGGCATGATGAGCCGCCGCACCGTCACTTGGCTTACTTGGTCTATATGTGGGCTCTCTTTGGCACTAACGGCTGTGAGCCTTCTGCTTCTAAGGTTGAACTTCTCCCACCCGGGCGTACCCATCTGGGACTATTGGATACCAAATACCCTGCTTGCCGTAGGTCTGTCGCCTGTGGGCGCGGTCTTAGCCCCCCGCCTCTCTCCCAAAAACCCGATGGGCTGGCTGTTTTGCGCGATGGGCTTCTTAGCAGGAGTGACTCATTTCAGCGCCCAGTACGCTATCTATACCCTACTGGCAGCACCTGCCGGCTCACTCCCGGCTGGTGAAGTGGCGGCATGGATGTTGTCTTGGGTTTGGATCCTTCCTACCGGTCTTAGTGTGTTCCTGTTTCTACTGTTCCCAGGTGGTCGGCTGCCGAGCCGTCGCTGGAGGTGGTTCGCCTGGCTAAGCTTGCTCCTGACATTAGTGGGAACGATTTCGCAGATGTTAGCTCCCGGGCTGGTTTTGGGTATTGGCGGCATCTACAACCCACTCGGAGTCGAGGGGTTGCCAAATATCTGGGAACTGATTCAGAGACTCTTGTTTGCTCTCATGTTTATCTCAGTAGGTTCCCTGTTTGTGCGGCAGCTACGTACGAGCGGAGTAGAGCGCCAGCAGCTCAAGTGGTTCACTTACGCTGCTACGCTATCGATTGGCGGCATCATCCTCACATACACCATCTCTCACGCTATAGACTCAATGTGGCTCGGGCGCGCCGGACAGGTGATCATGATAGTCGGCGCGTTGGGCACTCCTATCGCTATGGGGATAGCTATCTTACGCTACCGCCTCTACGACATAGATGTGGTCATAAACCGCACGCTTGTCTACGGCGTGCTGACCGCGAGCGTAATAGGCATCTACGTACTGGTCGTGGGTTACTTGGGCACTTTGTTCCAGATGGACGACCTCTTCGTGTCGCTGCTGGCCACAGGACTCGTCGCGGTACTGTTCGCGCCCTTACGAGATCGGCTGCAGCGTGGGGTCAACCGCCTGATGTACGGCGAACGAGATGACCCATACGCGGTGCTCTCGCGCCTCGGAGAGCGCGTGGAGGCCACCCTCGCTCCCGACGACGTACTGCTCACGATAGTGAAGACCGTAAGGGAAGCGCTCAAGCTGCCCTACGCTGCCATCGCGCTCCCCCGGGACGGCACCGGCTTCGAGGTCGTCGCGACTTCCGGCGAGAAGCCGCCCGTCGACCCGCTCGTTTTGCTCCTTTCCTATGGAGGCGAGCCGGTTGGCGAACTCCTGCTCGCGCCGCGTGCGCCGGGCGAAAGCTTTTCCACCGCCGACCGGCGCCTCTTTGACAGCCTGGCCCGCCACGCGGGCGTGGCGGTGCACGGGGTGCACGTGATGGCAGACCTTAGGCGATCACGCGAGCGCCTGGTGCTCGCCCGAGAAGAGGAGCGTAGGCGCTTGAGGAGCGACCTCCATGACGAACTTGCCCCGACGCTTGCTGCTTTGGGCCTGAGTGCCGCCACGGTAGGCGAGTTGATCCCGACCGACCCTAAAGGGGCCGCCTTCGCTAACGAGAAGCTCCGTGTGGCGATCCGGGCCACCGTCGGCGACGTCCGGCGCCTCGTGTACGACCTCAGGCCCCCCGCTTTGGACGAGCTTGGGCTCATCGAGGCCATAAGGGAGCGTGCCTCCCGCTACGGCGTGGGTGAGGAAGGCTTCCGAGCTACGGTTGAGGCGTCGGACGAGCTCCCAGCCCTGCCGGCGGCCGTCGAGGTCGCCGCCTACCGCATCGTGCAGGAAGCGCTGATGAACGTCTCCCGCCACGCTCGGGCGAGCACGTGCGCCGTCCGGCTGGCCTGCACCGATTCCCCCAGCCAGGCCCTTACGATCGAGGTCATAGACGACGGCGTCGGGCTGCCGGAGAGGCCTGAGGGCGGAGTCGGGCTCCGTTCGATGCGCGAGCGCGCCGCCGAGCTCGGGGGAGAGTGCGGGATCGTGCGCTATTGGCCCTCCGGCACACGGGTCTTCGCCTGGCTACCGTTTAAGGAACCGCTGCTCGAAGGAAGTAAGGAGGAGTAGGGCGATGGAGAAGCTGCGAGTCCTGATCGCCGACGACCACCCCCTCTTCCGCGACGGGATGAGGGGCCTCCTCTCGACGCAGCCGGACATCGAGGTGACAGGGGAGGCTACGACAGGCGAAGAAGCAGTCAAGCTGAGCGGCGAGCTGGAGCCGGACGTGGTACTCATGGACGTGAAAATGCCGGGGCTTGGAGGCATAGAGGCTACCCGACGCGTGCTCGCGGCAAACCCGCGTGCCCGCGTCCTCGTCGTCACCATGTTCGAGGACGATGCCACGGTCTTCACCACCATGCGCGCTGGCGCCAGAGGGTACGTCTTAAAGGACGACGACAAGGACGACGTGCTCGGTGCCATACGCGCGGTGGGACGCGGCGGTGCTGTCTTCGGGCCTGGCGTCGCCGCGCGCCTCGCCGACTTCTTCGCTAACGATCGTCCTGCCGTCCCCAGAGAAGCGTTTCCCGCTCTCACCGACCGGGAGCGTGAGATGCTGCACCTCATGGCGAAGGGCGCCTCCAACGCCGAGATCGCCCGGCTGTTGTCCTTGAGCCCCAAGACTGTGGCCAACTACGTCTCAAATATCCTCCACAAGCTGCAGGTAGCTGACCGCAAGGAGGCCGCGATCCGCGCCCGCGAGGCCGGTCTTTAGGGTTCGTCTTGCCTCAGAGAGAAGGACACACGCGGCTCAGGATTTTAGGGCGAGGGATAGCAACGGACGGTATCGACCAACCAGAACGGGCAGATCTGTCAGACAGGCCTGGTTAATGAGATGGGGAGGCCTACACGGACCTCGAAGTCTTTTGTCGGACTTTGCGTCGATTCGTCGGACCCTCTAGCTGCCACATCTGGCTTGCAAAGGGACCGACAACGAGCAATCCACGGACTTCCGACACCAATTGACCCTCACACCGGAGCTCTTTTGATACCACTCTGACACCACCGCGGGCGCAATACGGTGCAACGCTGGGCAAGCCGGAGAAAGAAATACCCCTTAGGAATGCGGAATTTGCAACCCCCTGCATATCCCTGCAACGCGTGATGGATCACTCGTAGCTGGAGCAGGTCGGCGGTTCGAGTCCGCTCGTCGGCTTCCCTTTGCGGGAACGTCGCGCAAGAAATTTCCCACCTTCGTGACGTCCGGCCTCAGATCCTCTCCAGTGCCTCCCGAATCGGGGTTTCACCGCCTATGATCTCGAAGGTCTTGTGATAGGTGTTCGGCATTTCGAGCGCGACCGCGAAGGTACGGGCCACGTCTTCGCGGGGGATCTCACCGCGCCTTCCAAGAACCTCAGCGGCTTCGATCCTGCCCGTTCCCTCCTCGGTGAGGCTGCCGGGACGGATGATAGTGTAGTCGAGGTCGCTGCTCTTGAGACGCTCGTCGGCGCGGGCCTTGGCGCGCAGATACGGACGCATCGCCTCGGAGCCTCCCTCGGGATCTCCAGCGCCCATCGAGCTGAGCATGAGGTAGCGGCGCACCCCGCGCTCCTGTGCGGCCTCGACCAGCTTGGCTGCCCCGCCGTAGTCCATCGTCTCTTTGCGGGCGGCCCCGCTCCCAGGCCCCGCTCCTGCGGCGAAGACGATGGCATCGCATCCATCGACCGCCCTCCCTACTCCCCCTCCTACCTCCTCTTCTTCGAGGTCTACCAGAACGGCTTCGGCGCCGTCAGCCTCGACGTCTCCCAGCTGCTCCTCCTTGCGGACGAGCCCCCTGACCTCGTGACCATCCTCGACCAGCATCCGTACCAGACGCCTCGCCGTCTTGCTGTGCGCTCCTGCGACCAGAACCCTCACGCAACTACCTCCTTTGAGCTCGAACCTCCCCGGAGTTAATACCTGAGTCAGAGGCCCCGGACAGGAGGGCGATGATCTCGTGCAACGGTCTCGGGGCCTGTACGAGTCCGGCGCCCGTGTGCTGTGATGAAAGGGAGAAAGGAGAGATCGGGCGCCGGTTGCACCAGACCCTACCCTCCCTGCGGCGGGCGCGGGTAACAGGGAGGCAAACGTTCGGTAACGGAACTGCAACACCGCCCGAGGCTTGGGACGGATAGAGTGAGGGTATTTATATTCTATGGCGAGAGAGGCCGACTACTATACCGCACACGAGACGGCGCGCGTACTCGGGATCTCCCCTGCGCGCGTACGCCAGATGCTTCGCTCGGGAGAGCTGGAAGGCGAGCGGGGACCCGAGCGGGTGGAGGGCGCGCCGGGACCGTGGCGGGTTCCGGCCAGTGCGGTGCGTGCCTACCGGGAGAGACGGAAGGTCGTAGACGCCGAGACCCTCGCTTTGCCGTGGGAGGAGATCTCCCCCACCGTTCCCGAGGGTGAATCCTCACCCGCCAGGGAGAACACGACACCCTCGGAGACCTCCGAGCGCCTCTCCGAGGGAGTAGGAGCGCTGCGGGACAAGGCTGAGGAGATCCTGGAAGAGCTGGATCGCCTGGAGGGTCGCCTGGAGGCCGCCGAGGTCGAACAGCTCGCCCTGCGCGAGACCGCGACCCGGGAGAAAGAGCGGGCCGAGAGACTGCAGGCCTAGCTCGATGCGGCGAGGTCCGGCGGGCAGGGAGAGCAACGAGGCCCGTGGCGGAGGTTGTTCGGAAGGTGAGCGCCCCCGACTCAAGGAGAGGGCGACGCCGTCGAAGAGGCTGACGGCGAGGCGCTCGGTGAGGCGCTAGGTGAAGCGCTCGGCGAGGCCGTGGGGCTGGCCGTCTCGGGCTGTGTAGTTTGCATGGTGGTCTCCGGCGCCTTCCGCAAAGGAGGCTCTGCGGAATCGGTGGGTGTTTCGTAGAGCGGGGACAGAAGCGCAGACAACACGACGGCGACCGCCACGGCGGCCACGGTGCACACAGGAGCGAGAACGACGGCCAGGGGCACGAGCAGCCTCTCCGACACCCGCCCGCGCAATAAGTAGTACAGCAGCAATGCGAACACGACGAGCACGGATAGCAAGAGCCACCAGGGATATCCCAGGTTGAGTACACCCATGCTTCTATTCCTCCCGGCGCATCGCCGGGAGGAAGGAACCCACGCCTGCGGCCAGCCCGACGATGAGTACGAGGAAGTTCCCGCTGAACGCCCGGGCGACGGCGCAGCCCGGTTCCCCGCAGAGCAGTGACAGCATAAGGTCCCCACTCCCTTCCTCGGATAGCTTACCTAGCCTAATCTAAACGATAAACATAACGTCCTCGCAACGATCCGGTAACGATCGAGTGTACGCACCGGAGATGAGGACGTCCCTTTTGACCGTCCCGGCCATCCTCTCTAGCTTGCGCCGTGGGCCGGTACCGAAAAGAGAAGGATCGGGCCGGTAAGGAGGGGGAAGGTACCGAGGGCCCGATCCTGCGGGTAATATTGCCGGGCCTCGGGTTCCTGGGAGGGGCTCCTTGCCCGGTCTGGTGATACTTTACGATGCCGGGAGCGGGCGTCGCATCCCCCAAATGAGTGATTTCTTGCGCGCTATCCGAAAAGATTTGGGCGTTCGCGGCCAGATCCGGCTCTATCCCTGATCGAGGTACCTCCGGAGTGCCCTGGCGTACGCCGGCGCTATGCCCCTTGCCCTGGCCCAGTCCTCAGGGCTGACGCCGAGCCTGGCGCTGCGACGGATCTGATGCAGGTCGTCGTCCAGGTCGCCCGCGCGTTCGCCGACCACGAACTCCTGGCGCATGGCCTCAAGATCTTCTCTGGCCAACTTCCTCCGACGGTCTCCCATGCATTCTCCTCTCGCCGAAAGAGCCGGGACCACCCTAAGCGTAACCGCACCCCATCGTAGCGGCAACCGCTCGGGTTCTTCTCCATCTTCCCGCCGCAGCGACCTCAGAAGGCTGTCTTTCGGGGTGGTAAGCGATAGCCCTCTCGTGCAAAATACCTTCGTCCGCGGCCGGCGGCATCGTTGTAAGGGGAGCGTGAGGAGAGCGGCGGTGCGAGCGAGAATGAACCTTGTGAAGGGCGCCGCGACGCTGATCTCACTCCTGATCCTGCTGATCCTGGCGCCGGGGTCGTCGCTGGATAAGGCCGTGGCCCAGGAGACGAAGCCACAATCACCCCCTGGAGCCCCGAAGCTGAACGCCGGTTCGTGGGCGCTCATCGACGCCGACACGGGCCTTTACCTGGCCGGCAAGGACCCCGACAAGCGGGTTCCGATAGCCTCGACGACGAAGATCATGCTCGCCCTGGTCGCCCTCGACGAGGGCGTCGACCTCGATAAGGAGATAACGATCTCCCAGCGGGCCGTGCAGCAATACGGCTTCGGTAGCCTCTACAGCAACGCCGGTCTCAATGCAGGCGAGCGCTTGACCATAAGGGACGCCCTGACGGCAGCCCTCATCCCCTCGGCCACAGAGGCAGCCTACGCCCTGGCTGAATACCTCGGCGACGGCAGCGCCGACCAGACCGTCCAGAAGATGAACGAGAAGGCCAAAGCCCTCGGGCTGAAGAACACCCATTTCGAGAACCCCGTAGGGGTCGACGAGCGCGGACACTACTCCAGCGCCCTCGACCTCGCCGAGATAGCACGCGCGGCGATGAAGTATCCCGAGTTCAGGGAGATAGTGAACAAGCCACAGGCCACCATAAGCACCCAGTACAGGAAGATAGACCTCGTTACGACCAACCTGCTGATTCAGCCGAACTCCGGCTACGAGTACGGTCCCGCGAACGGCGTAAAGACGGGCACCTCGACCGGCGCGGGACCCTGTGTGGTCGCCTCGGCCGAGAGCGGCGACGAATCCTACATAGCGGTGGTGCTCGACGCCGCGGGAGATACCCAGCGCTTCGAGGCAGCCAGGACGGCGCTCGAGTACGGCTTCGGCAAATACGAGCACAAACCCCTGGTCGAGAAGGGAGATGTCTTCGGAGAGGTGTCGCTGCCCTACCGAAGGGGCGAGTCGGTGAAGCTGGTCGCCGCGAAGAGCGTCTCTGGGCTCGCTGGCCCCGGCCTCGAGGCCGAGCGCAGCTCGACGCACAAGAAGGCCCCTCCTGCAGCCAAGACAGGACGCAAACTAGGCACCGTCGAGGTCGAGGTGGAAGGCCATAAGG
>CADDZK010000097.1 GCA_902812425.1 Actinomycetota bacterium | reverse complement strand
ACAAGCCCGGCCGCAACAAAAACGAATACTAGGAGACACCATGCCTTAACGTTTGACACCACGTCCACGGTCCCTGTCAGTCAAACATGGGGTCATCGTGGCCCCAGCGCGACAGCATCGCTGGGGGTACGCCGCCGTAGCCTTCTATTGCGGCAAGCACGAGGTCATCCAAACCGCAACCGGCAAGTCCGTAACCAGACCGGCCCGGCAGACTCGCGAAGGGCGACGAACTTCGCATAACGGGAATTCTCGGAAGTTCGCCCGGTAAACAAAAATACGCCATTCGGGGGATGTACAGCCCGCTCTTGAAGGACTAAGATTTGACAGCAGAAGATACTGGAGTGTTTCTCTGCGGTGCGGAGGAGAACTCTACCGGGACAACAGTCTAAATGCAGCAGATGATCCCTTATCTTCAGAGTTGCCATGCTGATCCTGCTCCTCCGTACGGATGATACCCTGCCGGCTTTCCATTACTTGCCGCCCCTGTTGATAGGGATCCTCGTTGATAGGGATCCTCGTCGTCTTCCGCGGCTGAACTAGGCGATCCAGCTTGGTCGAGGGCAGACGAGCGCCAAACGGTCACACTACCTTGGGCGAGTCCCTTGGGCGAGTCGCCCGTGCTCGGCGTTGGTGCTCGGGGTGTATTATGAGTTGTTGAACTCGGCTATGAGAGGAGGTGCAGGCTGTATCTGAGGAAGAGTTCGTCCTCAGTAAGATATGCCGAGAGTAGCTGCAAGGTTTGGCGTTCTGCCAGGGGGCCTTCGATGAAGGCCGGTGCCTGCGCACCGTCTGTTCCGAGGAGGGTCGGAGCGAGGGTGATAAAGATCTCGTCGACCAGGTTTTCGGAGATGAGGGCGCGGTTCAGGCTCGGACCGCCCTCCACCAGTAGATGGTTCACATTGTGCTCGGCCTTCAGAACCTCCAGCGCGTTTGCCAGGTCCACGACGCCAGATCCTGTGCTCTGTACGCGCAGGAGATCCACATGACGGCCGAGGCGGCCACCCACGGCTTCGGCGGCGCTATCCGCCAGGAGGACGAGCACCTTCTGACGACCGTCACGGACGAGGTTCTCCTCAAGGGGTATGTCCCCCGTGCCGCCCAACACGACGGCGAGCGGTCTCGGAGCTCTATCTTCGGCGTCGAGACCCAGCGAGAGCCTCTCAGCCCTCAGTGTACCGGCCCCGATCATCACCGCGTCCGCCTTCGAGCGCAGCGTCCGCATGACCTTTCTGTCCATCGCCGTACCGATGCCCGAGGCCTTTCCTTCTACGGCCGTCCTGCCGTCCAGGGAGCTGACCATGTTGATAAACACATACGGCCTGCCGTTGTGGCCGGTCGGTGGCAACTCGAGGTCCTCATAAACCGTAGTGTAAGTCGGCAGCTCCGTCGCCGACTGCGGGTAGAGCCTGATTATCTCTCCCGTCACGGCTCTTGGAGTTCAGTCCTGACAGGAGAAGTATTATGGGGAATCCTGTAGGTGGCGTAGCGGGCAGAGGCCGAGCGTGGGAGGCTCACGTCCATCCACACCCCTGTGGGCGTGGTTCTCTGGGCGTGGATCTCGGCGAGTCCGTAGAGATGGCTCGCGGCCGCATACTCAGCGTGTGGTATGAGGACGGACATCCTCTCCCGCTCTGAAGCTATGGCGGTGTAGATCTCCTCCAGAAGGGCCTCACAGCCGGCCAGCGCGCTTATCAGAACGGCGTCCGTGAACCTCCTGCGCAGCTCCTGGATGCGCCCTTCTGAGAGCAGGTCTATCTTGTTCAGGCAGAGTATGGTCGTGCCTGCCGCGGATCCATTCTGCCCCGCGAACGTCTCGGAGAGCGTCTGCCTGACGGTCGAGATCTCCTCTTCGAGTTCCTCGCTTGAGGCGTCGGCGCACAGCACTTTGACGTCGGCGTCGCGGGCAGACTCCAGGGTCGAGGCGAAGGAATGGACGAGCTGGGTAGGCAGCTTCCTTATGAATCCCACCGTATCCGTAACGACGATGTCGGGACGGGCGGCGCCGTTGCCCTCGTGCGTACCGCTACCCCTGACGAGACGCGTGGTGGTCTCGAGGGTCTCGAAGAGCCTGTCTTTCGTCGACCTCCCCGCTCCACTCAGGGCGTTCAGGATCGTGGTCTTGCCTGCGTTCGTGTAGCCCACGAGCGCGACGGTCGGTGGCCCCCCTTCCTTCAGCCGCGTACCCCTGACGGCCCTGCCGGACTTCTCCTCCTCGAGTTTGCGGTTTATGGTAGCCATGCGCTCGCGGATGACGCGCCTGTCGTACTCCAGCTGCTGCTCGCCAGGGCCTCTCGTCGTGACCCCTCCGCCGCCCAGGCGGCTCAACTCGGGGTTCTTGCCCTTGACCCTCGGCAAGCGGTACTCCAGATCAGCGAGCTCGACCTCCAAGCGGCTCGCAGCGTCCCTGGCGTGCGCCTCGAAGATGCGGATGATGAGCTCCGTTCTGTCCACGACGGAGACCCCGCAAGCCTTCTCGAGCACCCTCGCCTGCGAAGCCGTCAACTCGTCGTCAGCGATCACAAAGCGTGCCTCAACTTCCCGTACGAGCTCGCGCAGCTCCTCACGCTTGCCCCGCCCGAGGTAACCACTTCCATCCCTGCGGCCCTGCTCCACGACCGCGGTAACCTCTATCCCGAGAGTGTTCGCAAGCCTCCCGAGCTCCGCCATGTGACGCGTCTCCCCCGCGCCCACCAGTACCGCTCTCTCCTCGTTCATACGCCTAGTATATCATGCATACTATGCAGATTTATTTGATGAGCCGTATCGTGCACGACGGTAATCCTGGCGCGGCCTTCGAGGCTATGTGCGAGCTTATCGAACCACCGCATCTGGCGCCTGGCGAGGCGCCGGGTACGTGTGGCTATGCGTTCTTGTGCCTGCCGCAGTGATATCGTTCCTGAGAGGAACTGGCTGAGCTCGCGCACTCCTACTGAGTCCATGACGGAGGAGTTTACTCTCGCGCCGGAGGCGAGGAGGTCTTGGATCTTTGTCGCCTCCTGTAGACCATCGCGGGTTATTCTCCCTGCTCTCTCGTCGATGGCTGCGTCGAGGGCGGGCCTTTCGGGACGGAGGTAGATGACGGTCGTATCGTAGCGAAGGTCTCCTCCCCAGATAGAACCCCGCTCCTCGGCCCCGGCCAGCTCCAGTTCTTTCTCACGCGCAGCCCGGCGGGGGTTCGGTTCCCCTGCGGTGGCCGCAAGCGCCCGACGGCGCAGCTCGGGAGAGACACGGGGCGCGAGCGGGAGATCCAGGAGTATCGCGTTCAGGTACATCCCCGTGCCGGCGTCGAGGACGAAGCGGGTCTCCGGGGCGATAATCTCCTCGGCTCTCTCCCTGTGTCTGGCCACGGTCCATTCTTCTGTCACGGAGACTATGCCGACGAGCTCGGCAGGTCGCCTTCTCGCCTGGTTGGTTATAACGGGCAGCTCCCTGTATACCTGCATGGAATCCACGATCAGCGTCGGTACGTGATGGTCGAGCTCGTTCGTGAACCTCTCGGCCAGTGCGTCAGAGAGCTCGCTCTTACCGCTCGCCGTCGGCCCGCAGACTACGAGCGCAGCCTTGGCCACCCGCGCTCACCCCAATGGCTCGCCGGCGTAGAGTACGTGAGGCCCCGCGGACTCTATCCCGGCCTTCACGTAGCTCCCCGGGGAGGCGTCGGTCCTCACGTGGACAGCGTGGCCGCTCCACGTCTCCCCGATAGCCTTGCCGTCCTCAGTGCTCCCGTGACGGATGTAGATCTCCTCGATGCCTCCAATCTTGCGCTGGTTCCTCGCGAAGGCGTTCTGCTCGACCTGCCTGAGCACCTCGAGAAACCGGCGCTGGACGACGCTGTCGGGCACGGCTCCCGGCATCTCCGCGGCCTCGGTGCCGCGCCTGGGGGAGAACTTGAAGATATAGGCCGAGTCGAAGGCGCAATCCGCAACGAGCCTGAGCGTCTGCTCGTGGTCCTCCTCCGTCTCGCCGGGATGGCCGACGATGATGTCCGTGCTGAGGGTCCCATCTGGTGCGGCCTCCCTGAAGACCTCGATCTTCCGCCTGTAGCGCTCCGCTTTGTAGCCGCGGTGCATTATCTTGAGCATCCTGTCTGACCCTGACTGCACGGGCAGATGAAGCCTCTTGACGATGGTATCCCTCTCACCGATAGCCCTGAGCGTACGGTCCTCCATGTTCGAAGGGTGGCTCGTCGTGAACCACACGCGCGGCGCCCTCTCCGATACGGCTTCGAGGAGATCACAGAACCTCTTGCCCTCGTGCCTCCAGGCGTCTACCGTCTGGCCCAGGAGCGTCACGTACCTGGTGCCACTATCGACGAGCCTCTCGACCTCACCTAGCACACT
This sequence comes from Actinomycetota bacterium, assembly GCA_902812425.1. Lineage (GTDB taxonomy): Bacteria > Actinomycetota > Rubrobacteria > Rubrobacterales > Rubrobacteraceae > Rubrobacter_D. The sequence continues at coordinate 7,682 of CADDZK010000097.1, read as the reverse complement.
CCCCATGGGACGGCATGTCATACGTCCCCTCACCGTCGGCACTATGCAGTAGCTGCACTGGTAATTGCATCCGGTCATTATCGTGACGAAGGCGTTGTGCTCCCCCTCCGTGCCGGGCAACTCCGGCGTGTACGTCTCGCGCATCGTCGGTAGCCCCACGAACTCGGCGAGCTCGTATGTATTATGTGTACCCAGGACGAGATCTATGTCGTAGGTCTGCTTGAGGGTGGCCGACTCCTCGGCGGCGCCGATGCAGCCAGTGAGGGCGACCTTCTTGACGCGGCCCTCGCGCCTGAGGCGGTTCAGTTCTCCGAGGTGTCCCCTGACGCGGTCGACGGCGTTCTCGCGCACGTAGCAGGTGTTGAGTATCACGAGGTCGGCGTCCTCGTAGCGCTGGACCTCTGCGTAGCCTGCGTCCTGGATCATGCGCCTTATCCGGTCTGAGTCGTGGACGTTCATCTGGCAGCCGAAGGTTCTTATGCAGGCGGTCTTGCCGACCGAAGGGGCAGGTCCTCCGGGCTTCGTAGAGAGCGGTATGGGCGTCGTCTGCGCGGTGCTACTCATACTCTTCCTCCGGCTCGTAGACGCGGGCTCTGACGGAGATCTCCCCCGGACGGCTCTCGAACCTGAGGTCCTCGACCTCCATGTATCCGGCCCGCGCCGCCTGCCTTAGTATATCCGCGATGCGCTGACTTTCCTTCTCCCCTAACGCCAGCACAGGCCCCCCATCAACCCTCCTTACCTCCCTCCGGCTCCTTGAGCCCCGAACACCCACCCCCGAGACACTCTCCAGAGGCAGCACTTCACCACGCAGTACCCTCTGTACGCTCCTCGTCGATACGCCGAGACCGAGCGCCAGCGCCACCTCGCGCAGGCGAACACTGTTCCGTTCTGGTTGTATTATGTGGTTATGCAGGAGGGTCGCGAGGATACGGGCCGGGGGACCGTAGTAGGAGTTGAGGGTGGGGTTGCGAGCTTGAACGTTGGTTTTGTAGGTGAAGGCTTCGAGGGTGGAGCGGAGGTTGGTTTTCGAGGGGCGGGTCGGAGACTGGAGCGTACGCTCCGGGAGAGTCTCGGTATCGAAGGTGGCCTGTATGGAGGTTGGTGAGGAGGTGGAGAGGACCCTGGTTTCGAGGGAGAGGATCTTGATCTGGTAGAGGGAGAGGCCGGCGCCGTGTGGGGTGGCGGAAGGATCGTCTGGTTCTGTGATGGGATCTAGGTGGCGGGTGGTCACGCCTGGTTCAAGGATCAAGTCCTTGTGTGATTCTGGGATGCCGCAGCCGTCGTCGATGACGGTGAGGGTCCTGTAGCGGCGGTCTTTGAGGGTCGAGGCGACGTAGATGTTGGCGGCTCCGGCGTCGCGGGAGTTGCGTACCAGCTCGAGGAGGGCGTCTTCTACGTGGGTGATACGGGAGGGACCGCGGCGGGCCCCCTCCACCCCCGTCAGGCGGGCGAAGCCCGCGCCGAGGTCTCTGTAGGGGCCCTCCACTAGTGGTGGTGTATGTAGCCTATCTGGCCACCTCGCTCACGCGGCTCTCGCGGATCACGGTCACTTTAATCTGCCCCGGGTACTCGAGGTCGCTCTCTATCTGCTTGGAGATATCGTAGGCGAGCTTCGCCGCGATCCGGTCGTCCACCTCGGAGGGCTGGACCATCACGCGTATCTCGCGGCCCGCCTGGATCGCGTAAGCCTTGTCCACTCCACGGTGGCTGAGGGCGATGTCCTCCAGGGAGCGCAGGCGCTCGATGTAGGTCTCGGTCGTCTCGCGGCGGGCGCCCGGGCGGGCCGCAGAGACGGCGTCGGCTGTGGCCACGAGGACGTCCTCGACAGTCTCCATCTCGATCTCGTGGTGGTGGGCGCTGATGGCGCGCACCACATCGTCTGACTCGCCGCTCTTCTTCGCGAAGCGCCCGCCTATCAGGGCGTGGGTCCCCTCGACCTCGTGGTCTATGGCCTTACCGACGTCGTGCAGGAGCGCCGCCCTGCGGGCGATCTTCACGTTCGCGCCGAGTTCCTGGGCCATCATGCCGCAGAGGTTGGCCACCTCGACCGAGTGGGCGAGCACGTTCTGGCCGTAGGAGGTGCGGTACTTCAGCGCGCCGAGGAGGCGGATCAGGTCGTTGTGCATGCCGCCGGAGATCTTGGCGTCGTAGAGGGCCTGGCGCCCCGCGGTCTTCATCTCCTTCTCGACGTCCTTGCGGGCCTTGGCGACGATCTGCTCTATGCGCCCAGGGTGGATGCGCCCGTCCTGGACCAGCCGTCCCATCGAGACCCGCGCCACCTCGCGCCGCACGGGATCGAAGCTTGATATCACGACCGTCTCGGGGGTGTCGTCGATGATCACGTCTACTCCCGTTGAGGCCTCGAAGGCCCTTATGTTCCTCCCCTCGCGGCCTATGACGCGGCCCTTCATGTCATCGGATGGGAGCGAGACGGCCTTGACGGTGGACTCCGAGGTCAAATCCGAGGCGAGGCGCTCCATCGTCGTGGAGATCAGACGCCGCGCCTCCACGTCCGCCCGCTCCTCGGCCTCCATGGTCCTGTCGCGAACCATCTGCCCCAGGCGGCTCTCCAGCTCGGACTCGAGGTCGGAGAAGAGCCTGCTCTCGGCCTCGGCGCGGGTGAGACCGGAGATCTCCTCAAGCACCCTGAGGTGGTCGGCCTCCCTCTGCTTGAGCTCCTCCTCCTTGCGCTGCAGGGCCTCTTCGGTCTCGGTGAGACGGCGCCTGCGTTCGTCGAGCTCGCCCTCGCGACGCTCGAGGAAGGTATCGCGGTTGTCCAGGCGCTCTTCGATGCGTGCGATCTCAGCCCGCCTGGCACGTACCTCGGCCTCGGCGTCGTCTTTGATCTTGAGGGCCGCCTCCTTGGCCGCCAGCTCCGCTTCGCGGCGTTTGGTCTCGGCCTCGCGGTTGGCATCCTCGAGGATGGATCTGGCATCCGCGCGGGCCTGCGCCTGGCGAGTACCTATGCGTGACTTCAAGACGAAGTAGCCCAGGGCTGCGCCGACGACGAGGCCGACGACCAGTCCCAGGACCAGTAACAAAATATTCACAGGTTTTCCTTCCAGCGGACCCGCCGCGAGGACGGCGGCCCGGCATCAAACTAGCTCGACTATCCCTGGGCCTCCGGAGACTGCCGGTACTCCCGGGCAACCTGGGCACACACCTCCGCCGAGTAGCCCCGGCGAACCAGAAAGCCGTAGACCCGGCGCGCCTCTGCGTCGGACCCACGTACATTATACCGCCGCGCGGCGGCGGATCGAGCCTCCCCCAACTCGGAGCGCCCTGCGAACTCTTCCTCTACGACCTCGCGCGCCAGCGCCTCCCCCACCCCGCTCTGGCGGAGCTCGGCCGAGACGCGCCTCGGCCCGTACCTGCGGGCCTTCTCCCGGGCCTTCATGCGCGCGAACTCGGCGTCATCGATGTAGCCAAGTTCCCCCAGACGAACGACGACGCTCTCGACGGTCTCCTCGGCGTAGCCGTAACGCCGCAACCTAGTGCGTATCTCGGCCTCCGAGCGGGCCCTGTATCCCAGCAAGTTGAGCGCGCGTCCCATCGCCACTGGCCTCTCCCCGGCGACCCGCGCCAACTCCAGATCCTCGCGCGAAAAAACGGCCCCCTCCCGGAGGCCGCATTCCGCCGCTACGCCGGCGTCGAGCTCGGCCCAGAACTCTCCGTCGACGAAGATGCGGACCTTCTCCCGGCGCTCGCGAACACCGGTTATCTCAGGCATGGGGATGATCCTTGAGAGATCCTCTCTAGAGAACCTGCCCAGCAGGCTCCTCAGCGGTGCTCTCGGCGACCCGCCCGGCGACCTCATCGTCCGCTTCGACGGGCTCGTTCAGCCCGAGCTTCTCGTAGACCTCGTCAATGATACGCTCGCGGACCTCGTAGTTCTCCTTGAGGAACTGCCTGGCGTTCTCGCGGCCCTGCCCTAGGCGTTCGTCACCGTAGGCGAACCAGGCGCCGCTCTTCTGGATCACACCGTGCTCGATGCCAACGTCGAGGAGGCTGCCCTCGCGGGAGATCCCCTCCCCGTACATCACGTCGAACTCGACCGTCTTGAACGGTGGCGCCACCTTGTTCTTGACGACCTTGACCCTGGTCTGGTTGCCGACGGCGTCGTTGCCGACCTTGAGAGCCCCGATGCGCCGGATGTCGAGGCGCACGCTGGAGTAGAACTTCAGCGCCCTTCCGCCGGGCGTCGTCTCCGGCGAGCCGAACATGACCCCGATCTTCTCCCTGAGCTGGTTGATGAAGATGGCCGTCGTCCCCGAACGGTTGAGAGACCCCGAGAGCTTCCTCAAGGCCTGGCTCATCAGACGAGCCTGAAGTCCCACATGAGAGTCGCCCATCTCTCCCTCGATCTCAGCCCTAGGCACGAGGGCGGCGACCGAGTCGATAACGACGACGTCGAGGGCGCCGGAGCGGACGAGGGTATCCGCTATCTCGAGGGCCTGCTCGCCGTTATCCGGCTGGGAGAAGTAGAGGTTCTCAAGGTCAACGCCGATAGCCTGGGCGTAGGTCGGGTCGAGGGCGTGCTCGGCGTCGATAAAAGCCGCCAGGCCGCCGGCCCTCTGGGCCTCGGCGATGATGTGCAGCGCGAGGGTCGTCTTACCGCTCGACTCCGGACCGAAGATCTCGATGATACGGCCCCTAGGAACGCCGCCCACGCCGAGGGCGAGGTCGAGGGCCAGGGCGCCGGTAGGGATGGAGGCGACCCGCGGGCGATCCTCGTCGCCCATGCGCATGATCGAACCCTTCCCGAACTGCCGCTCTATCTGGGAGACGGCGGCGTCTATTGCCTTGCTCTTATCCAATGCATCCTCCAAAAGGCGCGTGTATCGACACCTAACGTAATCGGCATTTACTGCGCTTGATTATACTGTAGGGCTCTTTGGCTCCCAAGGGCCTTTGCCCTCTAGCCCCTACGCTTCACGGCGTGGGTCTTCAGCTCGCGCTCTTCAGGGTGTAGCTTTTGGCGACCACGTGGCCTGCCGGCCCGAGCGTGCCGACGTCCTGGCCGTTGATCTGAACCCTCACGGCCCCAGCGTCCCCGCTCTTGATGTACAGTTGCCGATCGGCCTCGAAGGTCTTCGAGAAGCCCGGCTGGGCTATCTGCTCGTAGGCCGTGTTCCCGTCGGCCAGGATCAGTATCCAGGAGGGGCGATCTTTTACGCTGACGAGCACCAGTAATTTATCCGGGGGAGCGCTCTGGTGTGCGCCGGCGGGCCCCTTGTCGTCCGCCCTCTCCTTCGCCTGTCCGGCCTCGGGCTTTTTGTCTTTGGCGGCCACCTCCTGTTGCTCCCTGCGGGGCGGGTTCTCCTTCGAGGCCGCCGGTGGGGCCTTCTGTGAGTGGGAGGCCTGTACGCCGCGCCCGACGAAGTACAGGGTCCCGATCACGGCGACCAGAGCGAGGAGGGCGACGATCAGGGTAACGATGGCCGTGGTCGAGATCTTGCGTTTCTCGGTCCCGGTGAGGCCTCCGGGTGCGATCAAGGGCCGCTCGAAGGCGCTCTCGGGAGGTCTGTTGTAGTTGATCCCGCGCTCCCGCCGCGGTTTCCTGCGGCTCTTGAGCTGGCGCGAGAGCTCTTCGCCGTCGAGGCCGAGGTAATTGGCATAGGTTTTGAGAAATCCCTGCGCGTAGACGGCGTCGGGCAACATGGCGAAGTCTTCGCGCTCGAGGCCGGTGAGGTAGCGCTTGCGGATCTTCGTCGCTTGCTCGACCTCTTCGAGGGAGAGTCCTCGCTCCCTCCTCTTCTGCTCCAGAAAGCGGCCGATCTCGGCCTCACCGCTGAATTCGCCGCCGTTCGCCAGGTGGTTATTGCTGGTGTGTTGCCCGTCTCCCATGGCGCCTAACAGCCTATCACAAAAGCTACCAGCCCTCGGCCAGGTCGGCCTCCCTATGGGGGTCGGTCTCGGAGCCTCCGTCGTCGTCTCCGAACATGGACTCGAGATCCATCGTCGTCGCCACCACGGCGCGGCTCTTGGACCCTTCGTAGGGGCCAACGACGCCCTTGCGCTCCAGGGCGTCGATGATCCTGCCTGCCCGCGAGTAGCCGACCCTGAAACGTCGCTGAACGGCGCTGACGGAGGCCTGCTGCGTGGAGACGACGAAGCTCGCTGCCTCGGGCAGGAGGTCGTCCTCGGGCTCGTCGTTCTCCTCCTTGACGCTTCTGGGCTCCGTAACCTCATCGACGAAGCGCGCCTCGGCGCGCCCGGAGGCCGCCTCGACGGTCGCCGAGACCACCCGCTCGACCTCGTCCTCGGAGATGAAGGCGCCCTGCACGCGCGAGGGCCTTGCGGCGGAGACGGGCTTATAGAGCATATCCCCCATACCAAGGAGCGCCTCGGCGCCGGGGCCGTCCAGTATCACACGGCTATCCACCTGGCTGGAGACGGCGAAGGCGATGCGGCTTGGCACGTTGGCTTTGATCATACCGGTTATAACGTCGACGCTGGGCCTCTGGGTCGCGACGACGAGGTGGATGCCAACGGCGCGCGCCTTCTGGGCGAGCCTGATGATGGCGTCCTCGACCTTGGCCCCCGCCTGCATCATGAGGTCGGCGAGCTCGTCTATTACGACGACAACGTAGGGCATCGGGGTCTCGGCCCTGTCGTTGTATCCTTCGAGCGAGCGGACCCCGAGCTTCTCGAGCACCTCGTAGCGGCGCTCCATCTCGGCGACGGCCCAGGCCAGCGCGTTGGCGGCCTTCTTGACGTCAGTGACGACCGGCGTGATGAGGTGCGGTACCCGCCCGAACTGCGAGAGCTCTACCCTCTTCGGGTCTATGAGCACCATCTTGACCTGCCGTGGGTCCGTCGTGAGCAGCAAAGAGGTCAGGAGCCCGTTGAGCATGACGCTCTTCCCGCTGCCCGTCGTTCCAGCAACCAGCAGGTGCGGCATCTCCGAGAGGTCGAAGAAGACGGCCCGTCCCGAGATATCCTTGCCCAAGCCCACGGGGAGCGTCCAGTCGTTCGCGTCCGGGTAGGACTGGAAGACGTCACCGAGCGTCACCTTCGCTGGCCGCGTATTCGGAACCTCGACTCCGACCGCGCTCTTGCCGGGGATCGGGGCGAGAATCCTCACCTCGGTTGCGGCCAGGGCATAGGCGATGTCCTGCTGCAAATTCCTTACCTTGCCTACCTTCACGCCGCTCCCGAGCCTGAGCTCGTAGCGCGTCACCCGCGGTCCGATCACGGCCCTCACGACGTGCGCCTCGACCCCGAGGTCCGATAGCGCCTGGGTGAGCCTCTGGCTGGTGCCCTCCGCGTCGTGCTCGGGGTCACCGTGCCCCAGGCTCAACATGGAGAAAGGCGGCGGCGTGTACTCACCGGGCGTCAGCTCCCGTTCTTCGGTGAACGCCTGCGCCGGCCTGCGCTCTGGCAGCACGATCTCGAACTCCCTGGTCGGCGCGTTCTCCAGCTCGTCTACCCCGGGCTCCTCGGGCAGCTCGTCGTGCAGGTCACGCACACGCGCCTCGACGCTCCCGCGGGAGTTGGCGCCGCCCCCCGTACCGCCGCGCCTGCGGGAGGGAGCAGGCCGCTCCTCCCTCCTCTCGCGCAGCCAGCCAAAGAAAGCCCGGCTCCAGCCCACACATCGCTCGCCAATACTCTTGAGCGCGCCCAGGGCTGCGGCGAAGCTCACGCCCGTGAGCAGGGAGAGCCCGAGGGCATAGAGA
>CADDZK010000096.1 GCA_902812425.1 Actinomycetota bacterium | reverse complement strand
GCTACGGCGTCTTCCAGCAGGGACAGCACGCCATAATCTTCCCCGGTATAGCTATCGCCCTCTCCGTCCTCGCCGTCAACTTTATCGGTGACGGCCTGCGTGACGCCCTCGATCCCCGTCGCAGGAGGTAACAGGCGGGTATCGGTCTCGCTAACTATTGTTAACGGCTCGTGTTGTTTTGTTGGACGGGGGCTGTATGATATTCCTTCGTGAGAACCAAACCCTACGGGTCCTGGACCCGCGAACGTAAAAGAACGCGCTATTACGGGTCTATGTGGCGGCCCAACCGCAGCCTGCTCGTGATGGTGGGGCTGGCCCTGATACTGTTCGCCGCGGGGATCGTGTTCTTCGACGTCCAGAGGGCGGGGGAAGTAGCAGCGTCATCGCCGCCGACGAAGAAGAAGGACATTATGATGAAGCTGACCATCCCCAGCATGAAGCGGGTGAGAAACGTACCCGTCTACACGGGGCCCGCCGGGGACGAGTCCGCGCTGCACGATGGGGCGCTGCACCTCAAGGGGACGAGTTTCCCATGGCAGAAGGACGCCAACGTCTACATCGCCGGCCACCGCCTGGGCTACCCGCACACGAAGAGCTGGCTCGTCTTCTGGGATCTGAACGAGTTGAGGCGTGGGCGGAGGGTCGTGCTTACGGACTCGGAGGGCAAGAGATACATCTACATAGTCTACGACCGCTTCATCGTGGCACCCGACGACGCCTCTGCGACGAAGCCCGTCAAGGGGATGAACATAGTCAGCCTCCAGACCTGCACGCTCCCGAACTACACGCAGCGTCTTATAGTGCGGGCCAAGCTCGAAAGGGTCTTGAAGAGTCCGGCGTCCCAGGCGAAGGCCGCCGGGTAGACCGGCGTAGGGACGCGGAGCCGTCCTCAGGCCTTGCGTGCCCGTAGCGAGTACATGAGCGGGAGGCTGGGAGTGCCCTCGGGTAGACGGTAGGTGTCGAACCCCGACTTCTCCAGGAAAGGCCACCGCTGGAACTTCGTGTAGTCGAACTCGTGCAGCAGCTCGATATTCAAGCCGGCTGAACTTATGGCGCTCACCACGTTGCCTAAAGTGTGGTTCCACTCGTAGGTCAGGTTGTTGGACGTCTCGGCGTCGAAATCTGCGTAGGTGCCTGGCTCGTCCCATACCCTGGGGTTCTCATCCTGGAAGTAGTCGTGCTCCACGGAGAGGTCCTCGTCCCCGAAGACCTCGGTAAAAGGGTGGAACTCCGTCAGGTACAGAGAGCCGCCTGGCCTGATGAGATCCGCGACCACCCTGGCCCACCGCCATATGTCAGGTAGCCAGACGATAGCGCCCCGGCCCGTGTAGACGACGTCGAAGGTGCGCCCCCCCGTCGCTTCGACCGCGTCGTAGACGTCCGAGTGCACGAACGTCGCCTCCAGACCGAGCTCCGAGGCGAGCTGACGGGCCGTCTCTATGGCGGGGGCGGAGAAGTCGAGGCCCGTCACGCTGGCACCGCGGCGGGCCCAGCTTAGGGTGTCGATCCCGAAGTGGCACTGCAGATGCAGGAGGTCCTTGCCAGACACGTCGCCGACCTCGGCTATCTCGAACGGCTGCAGGCGCTCCTGGCCCGCCTTGAAAGAGGCCACGTCGTAGAACTCGCCCGAGACGTGGATCGGGACGCGCTCGTCCCAACTCGCCCTGTTCGCCTCCCGCCACTCCTCGCGCCAGTCGCTCATGATCTCCTCCCGTCCCTTTATACGTTCTCTATCGGTACCGGGTCTACAGGGTCTGCGAGCTCGAAACCGAAGACGCGCGAGTAGAAATAGAGCTCGCCGTCCAGGGCCCGCCTGATGTTCTCGGCACGCCGGAAGCCGTGCTGCTCGCCCTCGAAGGGGACGTAGGAGACGGGGAGGCCCTTCTTCCGCAGGGCGGCGAACATCGTCTCAGCCTGGTTGGGAGGAACGACCTCGTCTTCGAGGCCCTGGAAGAAGATCACGGGGCACGAGAGCCTCTCCGTGAAGTGGATCGGCGAGCGCTCCCTGTAGAGGTCGGCACGCTCGGGGTAGGGTCCGATCAGGCGGTCGAGGTAGCGCGACTCGAACTTGTGGGTCTCGCGTGCGAGGACCTCCACGTCGCTGACCCCGAAGTGGCTCGCGCCCGCCGCGAACGTATCCGTGAACGTGAGTGCGCAGAGCGTCGTGTAGCCGCCGGCGCTGCCGCCGGTGATCATGAGCCTTCCGCCGTCAACGATCCCGCGCTCGGCCAAGTAGGTCGCCCCGTTGGCACAGTCTTCGACATCCACAACGCCCCACCTCCCGTCGAGGCGGCGGCGGTACTCCCTTCCGTAGCCCGTGCTCCCCCCGTAGTTCACGTCGAGAACGGCGATGCCACGGCTGGTCCAGTACTGGATCTCCGGGTCGAGGGCCGTCGTCGTCGCCGCGGTCGGACCTCCGTGGCTCATTACGAGGAGCGGCGGGAGCTCGCCTTCGGGGGCGACGTAGTCCATGTTCTTCGGCGGATAGAAGAACGCGTACGCCGTGTTGTCATTCTCCGTAGGGAACTCTACGGGCTCGGGGACGGAGAGGTAGCCAGGATCTATCTCGAGGTCGCCCGAGCGCCGCAGGACCTCGTGGTGGCCGCTAGAAAGGTCCAGCCTCACCACGCACGCGGGCTCCGTTGGCGAGCTGCCGAGAAATACCACACCGCCGTCCGCAGCCCCGCCCGCGCGCACGGATGCGATGCTGGTGTATGGCATCTCGATGGGTTCGAGCTCTCCGGTCTCTGTATCGAGGGTGGCGAGGCGAGAGCTTCCGCGCTCCGTATACGAGCAGACGATGCGCCCCGGGGAGACGAAGGCGTAGGTGGACATTCCGAAGACCCACTGCGGCAGGCCGAACTCAGCCTCCCTCTCGCAGAGCGGCACGGTTCGTCCCTCGCGGTAGAGGTTCCACCAGCCCGTGCGATCCGAGGCGAAGTGGAGAACGCCCTCGGGAGAGAACTCCGGTTGGAAGATGGACTCATCCCGGCCGCCCGCGACCCGCTCTGTGTTCTCGGGGGACCCGTCCGCGCCGAGGTCACAGACCCACAGTTCAGTGCCGTCCCAGGGCATGTTCGGATGGTTCCACGTCAGCCACGCGAGGCGCCGGCCATCGGGGCTCAGGCGCGGCGAGGAGTAGAATTCGTTGCCCGAGGCGAGCACGCTCTCCTCCCCGTTTTCGAGGTCTATGGCGACTATCTCGTTTACGGGCTCAGGGCGCGTGTGATCCTCGCGTACGGCGATGAGGCGATCCTGGTCTATCACCATGTCAGCGTAGCGCCGGCCATTCTCCCGTGTAAGCGGTTCCGGTTCGCTGTCTGGGGCGCGGCGGTAGATCCGCTGGTCGGCGAAGTTAGAGAAGTAGACCGTGCCTTCGTGGACGGCGAAGTCGCCCCCGCCGTACTCGTGTACCCGCGTGCGCGCGTTGAAGGGCTGCGGCGTTACGTCTTCCGTGCATCCTTTCGGCGTCCTGAGCACGACGACGTTGCGCCCACCCTCGCCCGGACGGCTCTCTAACCAGTACACCGCACTGCCATCGAGCATCACTTCTGCCAGACCGACTACGCCACGGACGATCAGGTCCGAGGAGATCGGGGACCTCCATGAACCGAAGGACGCGACTTTACGTTCGGACATGCTTTGCTACCCCCGTACTAAGATCCCGTAGCCCGGTAACGTTCACCGAGAATCTTCCGCTGCCCGCGAATGTTACAGGCCGCAGACCACTATGACTATGCCTTCGGGAATGCGTGGGCACCCCTGGTTTGTGGATCCACTTTCGACCTGGACGTTTTATGTACACTTGTGATATGGACCATCGTGGCCACACGGTGCAACCGCCCGGCGTGGAGTCGAGAGGTGCTTGCGGGGAGATCTCGCCGAATCGTTCGGGTGTGACTTCACCTGAGGAGCCGGCGCGGTCTTCTCCCGTAGGAGAGGGAGCATGAGCGACACCAAACATCGCGGCGCGACGCTCGGGACGGCCGAAGAGGAATTGAGGGCGCGGGTACGCCAGCAGGAGGCGACGGGCAGGCTCGGCCTGGCGGCGCTCTCGGGGATGAGCCTCTCCAACCTTATGGACGAGGCGGTAAACATCGTCGCAGAGGTTCTCTGTGTCGAGTACTGCAAGATCCTGGAACTCGTACCCGACGGCACAGCCCTCTTGTTGCGGGCTGGCGTGGGTTGGAGAGAGGGTCTCGTGGGAACGACCACGGTAGGCACGAACCTCCAGTCCCAGGCGGGTTACGCCCTGATCTCGACGGGTCCCGTCGTGGTCGAGGACCTGCGGACCGAGAACCGCTTCGAGGACGCTGCGCTCCTGAGCGAGCACGGGGTGGTGAGCGGCCTCAGCACGACCATCCACGTCAACGGGCGCGCTTACGGCGTCCTGAGCGCCCACACGAAAGAGAGACGGACGTTCACGGAGGACGAGGTCCTCTTTCTGCAGGAGGTAGCCGAGGTTCTCGGTGCGGCGATCGAACGCAAACGCGCGGAGCGCGACAAGGAGAGCCTGCTCGGCGAGCGCACAGAGTGGGCCGCCGCCGCGGAGCGCCGCTTCTCCTTCCTGGCCGAGGCGAACGTGCTCCTCTCGGCCTCGACCGACTACAGGACCGTGCTCACCACGGCGGCGCGCCTCACGGTGCCTGCCATCGCCGACTGGTGTTTCGTCGATGTGGTCGACGAGGCCAAAGGCACGGTGACCAGGTTCGCCGTCGCCCACTCCGACCCCGAGGACGAAGCCCTGGCCCGCGAGCTTCACAGCGCCTACCGGTTCGACCCGGGCAGGCCGCACGGTACGGCCAGGGTCTACAGGACGGGCGCGCCCGAGCTGGTTGCGGATCTCGACGAGGACGTACTGAGGGAGATAGCCGTCGGCGACCCCGAGTACCTCGGTCTCCTGCGCCGCATGGACCCCGGATCCTACATGTGCGTCCCGCTCCGCATCGGGGGCCACGTTCTGGGCGCTATGGGTTTGATCTCAGCCCGCTCGGGGCGTCGCTATACGGCCGACGACGTGGCGCTGGCCGAGGGCCTCGCGCACTGCGCCGCCCTCGCGCTCAACAACGCCCGCCACCAGGCCTCCGACGTGGAGCTGACGCGGGAATTGGTGAGGGAGCTGGTCCGGCGCACCAGGGAAGATCAGCGGGTGATCTCCCCGTCTCGCAAGGAGGCCCCGCAGATCACACCTCGCCAGATGGAGGTGCTCGAACTGCTCTCCGCTGGTCACTCTACGAGGGAGATAGGCAGAAAGCTCTACCTCTCGGAGGCGACGGTGCGCAACCATATCCGCGGCCTCCTTCAGGCCTTCGGCGCGCACTCCCAGCTGGAGGTCCTCGCCAGGGCGCGGGAGCTCGGCGTCCTGCCTTAGGACCCTACTCGGAGGATTCGAAGACCAGCCACGAGCCCTTGAGGCCTTCGCTTATCGTCTCGCCCCCCCTGCGGGGCACCACGCTCACGAGCCGGTCGCCCTGGCGGGCGAATTCTTCGAGCGTGTCGATCACCTCTTCGCGGTGCAGGACGAAGACCACCTTGTGCTGCTTGGTGAGCTCCTCGATGGAATCACGCCGCGCCTCCTCAGCCCCCACGGCCTCGGCCAGCAGCCGCTCCCTCTCGGCCGCCTCGGCCCACAGCTGGCTCCTGCTGGCGTCCGCCTCGGCCTGGAGGGCGGCGTCGCGCCTCCGCCACTCCTCCACGTGCTCCTCGATCCTCTGCAGTATCCGCTCTATGGCGGACGTGCGCCGCTCACCCATCACCAACCTCCTCTATCTGTGTTCCCGTACTCACTGTACCCTTGTTTCGCGCGTCGTGCCTGAGGCCTTGGCTCAGGCCGTAGAGGAGCTCTCGTCTCCTGCATGACGCCCGCGGAACATGGTTCCCGGTGAGCCGGGGACACCGAGGCGCGGAAGAACCCACCGGTCGAGGCCCCAGTAGCCAGCGACCCGCCAGGCGAGAACGAGCCAGGTCGCCAGGATGAACATCAGGGGGTTGGCCCCTGCGACGCCTGCGAAGATGTAGCTCGCGTTCATAAAGCCGCCGAAGAAGGCCGCTATCCCTGTGAAAAGACCTAAGATCAGGGCGAGCCCGACCAGGATCTCCCCGAATGTAACCAGGTAGGAGAAAGCGGCTGCGTTGGGGACGACGACATTCTTTAGAAAGGCGGCGTACCATCCCGTAACCTGCGGATGCTCACCCGCGGTCTGCTGCATCGCCCCCTGGGCGAAACCGGCGACGGCGGCCCCTGCCTTGCTCCCGACCCAGACGCCAGAAGGGTCTGTGAGCTTCTCCCATCCGGCGACGAGCCACAGGTAGCCGAGGTAAACCCTCACGATGAGCCAAAGAGGGGCGAGGCGGGTATCTGCGAACAGCAGCTTAGCTATGTTCGGCTCGGGGACCTGCGACTCCCTTGGGTTCATGGTCTGTGCGCTCATCAGCTTCTCCTTTCGGGCCTACTCGTTTATCTTGAGTAGACTCTAGATCCTCGACTCTAATCTGACCTGACCAAGGTGAGTCATTCGTCTGGTCAGGATTGATCATTACTCTTGCGGCAGACGCTTTCGATCCGCCAAAGGGTAGAGCCCGGAGAAGATTTCGTCCGGTCGCCGACCCTGCATGCCAGCTCTACCGGCGCTGGGCCTGGTTAAAGATCCAGACTACAAGCGCGACGATCAGGGCGACGAGCAGCACCCAGAACAGCACGGCAAAGAGCATGCCGAATACGCCGCCCATCATGGAGCCGCCCATCATCTGTCCCATCCCTCCACCGGAGAGACCACCGGCGAGCAGCAAAGCGACGATGGCCCCACCCAACGCTCCGAGTAGGATCTTCACTCCATCGCTCATGGTCCGACCTCCTTCTTGCTCTTGTGAATCCAGTCTATCGCCGGGGCCGGCGCGTGCCTGACCAGAATGAGTCATTCTGTTGAGGAGAATTGACCATCTCACCCTCGGGGGTGCCCCGATCATACGGTAGGGCCGTCATGGAAACCGGCACGGCTAGAATAGGATCAAATGAACGTCTACGTTTTCGGCAACGAGTATGTGGAGGAAGACAAGAGGGCCATCGAGGTTGCACGGGAGCTGGAAGGTACGGTAGAGGACATCTCGTTCGTCTTCGTAAGTCCTAACGAGGACCTCCCCTTTGTGGAGGAGCCTCGGGTTGTGATCCTCGATACCGTCTAGGGTCTACAGGATGTTGCTGTGGTCGAAGGAGACGGGATCGACGGGTTGCTACTCTCTCCTCGCGGCTCGGTGCACGACTTCGACCTGACCTTTCAACTGAGATACCTGAAGAAGCTGGGCAAACTGCTTCCTGCTCGTAGAAGGCTGGCCCGTGCAGGCACACGCACCTATTGCCACCACGTACCGGGAGTTCTCGCGGATCTCCCTCACCTCTTCCGCCTGCGACTCGGAGGAGATCGCCCCCTCGATGAATGCCACGTCCAGCCCGGCGAGCGAGTGGTTCGTCTTGAGCGCCTTCATGTGCCTGAACTCGACCACCCTCTTCCACTCGTCGAGGTGGTCGTTCAGAAGCTCGGTAAGGAGGATCGTGCTGTCTTCGCAACAGGTGAACGAGAACCACCCCGCGACCAGACGCTCCGTGCCGCCCGCTCGATGTTGTGGTCGCTCCTCCGTTGCCATATGGTCCCCAGTTAGGATACACGTTCTCTCGTGCAGGCAATGCCAATCTTCAAACAGAGCGCCTCAACGGATAAGTACCTGGAAGGCAACCATGGCGAGCACGGAGAGGGTGACGATCACAGCGACGAGGTTGGAAGATGCCTCTTCGAGGGCGTCAGGCAAGAGTTCGGAGAAGACCATCCAGATCATGGCCCCAGCCGCGAACCCGAGCCCGTAAGGTAGCAAGGGCCTGAAGGTCTCGACGAAGACGAAGGCGGGGACCGCCATCAGCGGCTGCGGCACACTGGAGAAGACGCTCCAGAGGGCCGCCCGGCTCCACGACACGCCCCTTGGAACGAGCACCAGGCTTATGGCGAGCCCTTCGGGGATATTGTGGACGGCTATGGCCAGCGTGATGAACAGGCCCAGTCCGACCCCGCCTCCGAAAGAGACACCAACCCCCACTCCTTCGGTGAACGAGTGCATGGTCATCACCCCGACTATTAGCAGCGCCTTTGAGGCGTCCATGTCGCTCATCTGCGCGAAGAGTACAGGGTGCTCGTCGCGCTGCAGCAACTTGCGCACCAGGACGATGAAGGCGAGCCCTGTGAGGGACCCGGCCAGCGTGCGCGCCAACCCGTAGCCGACGCCCTCGTAGAGCAGGCCGAAGCTCGCCGCGAGCATGAGCCCTGCGGCCACCGCGTTGGAGGCTCCGAGCCATCTTCGGGTGAGGTTCTTGACGAAGACGAAAGGAATCGCACCTATCCCTGTCGCTATCGCGGTGAGCAACGCGAAAAGAAAGACTTCGACCGTTGTCGTTGGGTGCACGCCGCTCACTTTATTCGTTCTCTCACTCCTCTGCAGCCCGAGCTTGCGTCAGGCTCGGATCTGCGGGGCCAGCTCTGTTTGGCGCGCGTAGCCTCCTCAATAGGTCCATCTGTGGTTGCGGATCTCTAGGAGTTCACTCATCTCGGGGTGGTACATCACAGGCACGAAGCCGACGGGGACCATGTGCAGCTCCGAGTTCGTCTTGGCCGCGATGCTGGCAGCTTGCTGGCCACAAGCTGCGACTGCACGCTACCGTCGCTCGCAAGTAGAATCGTAGTAAGGAACATCTCTACCTTCGCCTCCTCTTCATAGTTACGTTATCCGCCCTCGGCACACAGAGCACAGCCTCCGTTCGGCCCCTGATCACACCACTCCTCGCCCGGCGCCCGGCGCCTCGCGTATTCTCCGACCTCCGGACGGGCCATGTTCCTTAGGTATGTGGTGCTCCCCACGAACGGCGGCGCGCGGGCGCTGCCATGCCGGTACTCCGTTTGCACAGACAATGTAGCCCGTGCTAGCGGCGATGCCTGAGCAAATTGGCTCATGTGGCTGGTGCGCATTGATCAAAAGTCGTACCGGCGCGCGACGATGGTCAATTCAGATAGGTCTATTCGTCAAGATGGATCATGCGCGACCGCGGATGAGCCGGTAATCTTCCGGAGCAGGTAGACGACGAGAGAGGTGCTGAGAAGATGGAGGCTATTCACGAAGAGGCGCTGGCGGCTATTGAAGAGGTCTTCGGGGACCGTCTGAAGCGCAGACCGCCGAGGAGTACGGGGTCTGCTTCGGATGGTGCGCTGGCCTCCGTCTTTCCCACTAGCGCAGAGGAGGTCGTGTCTCTCGCCAGGATGGTCGAGCGCTACTCCGTACCCCTGGTCGCGCTTGGCGCCGAGACAGCCCCCCAGACGCCGGCGAAGGAGGGGAGGGTCCTGGTTCGCTTCGACCTGATGCGCGGCATCTGGCTTCCAGACTCGGATGAACCCTGGGCCGGGGCGGAGCCTGGCGCGCTGTGGCTCGAGCTCGACAACGAGTTGCGCCTCCGCGGAAGGGGCCTGACGGTCTATCCCACGAGCGCCCCAAGGGCCACCGTCGGTGGATGGCTGGCACAGGACGGCATCGGGGTCGGCTCCTTCGAGTACGGCAGGTTGAGGGAGAACGTCGTCTCGGCCGACGTGGTGATGCCCGGCGGCGAGCGCCTGAGCGTGGAGGGAGAGGAACTGCACTCGGTCGTGGGTACCGAGGGTGGTGGGGCCATTGTCGTGGGAGCCAGGCTCCGTACCAGGCGGGCCGAAGACGACGTTCCCTGCGCCCTCGCATTCGGGGACTACGAGGAACTGGCCGGCGCTGTGGCCGGCGTCTTCGATGCCGGAGTTTCGCTCTGGCACCTCGGTCTCGTGAGCCGGGAGCTGGCCAGAATCAGGGGCCTCGGAGAGGAATGCCTGCTCTTCGGCGCCTACCCTGGCGAGCGGGACGAGGTGGCTGGGGCGACGTTACGGGAGGTCGCCTCGTCCACCGGCGGACGCGTGCTTCCCTCGACCGATGCGTACAGGGTGTGGGGGGAGAGGTTCTTCCCCATAGCTCCCTCACGCCCCACGCCCGTCCTCGCCGACAGGACGTTCGTACCCCTCGGGGAGATCTCGGGTTACCTGAAGAGCCGCGCAGATAAGGCCGTTCAGGGTACCGTCGCCCGTTCGGGAGAGGTGCTGCTGCTAGCCCTGGAACCATCAAGAGAGGGCTGAGCCCGGCGGAGCCTCCGCCTTAGCCATCCCCGGGACTAGGCCGGGGGGTGACAGGGAGGTCCTGGTCCGGAACCCAGGGTTCTCGGGGCGTACCAGTCTCGAAAGCCTCAAGCCTTGAGGTGATCTCCCGGAGGGCGTATTCGGGGAGTGACTCCTCGATAAAGGGGAAGACCTCCCGCTCTTCGAGGCGGATGTGCGCCTCCAGCAACTCTCCCAGGGCCTGCAACGTCCCGCCGCGGACTTCACGGCTCACGAGCTCGTCGCCGAGCTGCATGGCGAGGCCCCTGATGCGGGCGTGCTGGGCGAGCATCTCCACCAGGGAGCTCTGGCTGAGATCACCTCCGTGACGGGCCAGCACAGGGAGAAGCACCGCCTCTTCTTTGCGGAAGTGCAGGCTGGTCTCCAGCCTCCAGAACT
Organism: Actinomycetota bacterium; assembly: GCA_902812425.1. Lineage (GTDB taxonomy): Bacteria > Actinomycetota > Rubrobacteria > Rubrobacterales > Rubrobacteraceae > Rubrobacter_D. The sequence continues at coordinate 1,480 of CADDZK010000096.1, read as the reverse complement.
CGAGAAAGGCACCGGCGACCTCTGTGAGGTCGGCCTGTTCTGCCCTCTTGAGACGCCGCGCGTGGACGAGGCCATGGTGGTGGTCGTCCGAAAAAGTCCTGAGCCCGGGATGTCGTTTCATGTGCTCTTCGTACCCCCGCTAGTCCGTTTGTCTGGGCCTCAACCGCCGATCCGCAGCGGTCCCCGGCGGCGATGTACGCTCAGGTAGGCGAAATCCTCTGACGCGCTCAGGATGGAGCGCCTGGCGCCGCGAGGGACGAAGACCATGATCCCTCCAGATAAGGAATATTCTTCACCCTCGACCTCGACCGAGCCAGAACCACAGACGCCGACGAGGAGTACGTCTACCTCATCGTTGACGTGCTCGGCGACACCGCCTCCCGCGCCGAAGCGCACCAGGTTCGCATTGAGGTCTGCACTTCCATCGAGGGTCCAGACCACCCCGGACCTCCCTGCGGAGGAGGCTGAGATCTCGCCCAGGTCTATGGTACGTTCCGTAGCCATACCGCCCCTATCCTAACCTGGATTGCGCGTGGCGCCTCCTGCCGCGATGTGCAACAGACAGACGGCGTCGGTCAACGCTTCTACGGAATGGCGTACACCGGCTGCGCAGGTGAGTGCCGTCTCCGTCCCTGCCTCTACGGCCTCGCCCGCCGCCGTAAAGCGGATGCGCCCCTCGCGGACGCTCAACGAGATGGGGCCCGGCGCGGAATGTTCATCGAGCCTGTCACCGGCCTTCATCGCCAGCAGCACAACGCTCAGGCCCTCTCCCTTCCTCAAGGTGACAGCGTTGCGCCGCCCCTCTTGCCACTCTTTCTCCGCACTCAGCCGCGAGACCTCGGCCTCGAGATCGAAGCTCTGAAGCGGACCGTGCATCTCTCGCCCAGACCTCGGATGTTCTCCTGTCGACAAGCCGACCTCCTTTGACTCCGAACACTCTTTTATTATGACAAATTTAGTAATAATTTTGAGGGAACCCTAGCTGATCCTGTAATCTTCGGTATTGGGTTGAGAAGGTTACAGGCCTGGCGTCTCGTGAAGGGGCATGGGGGATGCGGCTGGAGTTGAGCAGCGAGGGGCGGTACGCGTTGAGGGCCCTGCTGTACCTCGCCTGGGTCGGGGAGCGGGTGACGGCGCGGAGGATCTCAGCCGAGGCACACGTTCCGCGCCGCTTGCTGGCGCGTATTCTGGCCAGGCTCTCCCACGCCAACCTGGTCGAGAGTGAGCAGGGCCGCACAGGCGGCTCCCGGCTCGCGCGACCCGCGGCGCAGATAACGCTCAGGGAGGCCGTGGAAGCCGTCGAAGGACCGTTCGGCGTAACCCGCTGCATCGTGCAAGATCGCGCCTGCGGTGAGGGCACCCCCTGCGCCCTGCACGAGGCCTGGCAAGAGGGCCAGCGGGCAATCCTCGAATACCTCGATACTCAGACACTCGAAGAGTTCCTCACGCAAAACCCCTCGGGCCAACTACCCCCCAGAAC
>CADDZK010000095.1 GCA_902812425.1 Actinomycetota bacterium | reverse complement strand
CCCCTGTATCGACCAGCGAATCTCTGGCCATCCTTACACCTTAGGATGCTTGGAGACCTCGGCGCGGGAGTGCATGGCGATGCTCTGCAATAGGCCGAGAGAGATGATGCTGACGACGAGGCTGCTTCGCCCATAGCTGATAAAAGGTAGCGGTATCCCCGTGACGGGCATGATCCCCATCGTCATCCCCACGTTCACGAAGACGTGGAACAGGAAGATCGTCGCGATGCCTACGGCGATGAGCACCCCGAAGCGGTCGCGCGAGATCGTCGCGACGTGGAGTATGCGCCAGATAAGGAAGAAGAAGAGCACTAAGAGGGTGAGGCTCCCTACGAAGCCGACGCGCTCGGCGAGGTTGGAGAAGATGAAGTCCGTGTGGTCCTCGGGCAAAAAGCCTAGATTGGCGAGCGTCTGGGCGTCGAGCCCTTTGCCGGTGAGCCCCCCCGAGCCTATCGCCATCTTGGACTGGGCGACCTGGTAGCTCTCCTCGCTGGTCCCATTGGGGTTCAGAAACGCCGTCAGACGATCCACCTGATAAGGCTGGAGTATCTTAAGCTCGACGGCCGCGACGGCACCGACGACGGCGGTGACTATAAGCGCACCGAGCTGGATCGGCCGCGCCCCCGCGACGTAACTCATCACGAGAAAGACCATCCCGAAGACCAGCGCGGTACCGAGGTCTGGTTGGAGGAAGACGAGAAGGGCCGGCGCTGCGATTATGCCGAGCGACTTGAGAAAGACCTCGTGCTCTCCTACGGGCTTCTCCGCGAAGTAACCCGCAAGGACTATTACTATAAAGAGCTTTGCGAACTCCGAGGGCTGCACCTGGACGGGTCCTATGTCGACCCATCGCTGGGCGCCACCGGCGGCGGCACCGGCCACCAGAACCGCCATCAGCATCAGGAGGACGAGCCCGTAGATGGGACGGAGAAACCTGCGCCAGACCCTGTAGTCTATTAGCGCGAGCGGGATCGCACCGACGAGACCGACGACGAACCCTATGGCCTGGTTCGCGGCGTAGGTCTCCGGTGCGTCGGTACCAGCCACGTACACGGCGCAGATCCCGAATGCCGAGAGCGCGAGTGAGGCGAGCAGGAGCAAGGGGTCGAGGGACCTCCACTTCGAGAGGTTCTTCTTCCTCTCCTTCTTGTTCTCCTTGCGGACCAGGTCGTTGCGTATTACGCTCATCTACCTTCCCAGCTGTGGGTCTTGATATTTACGATCTTCAGCAGCCACCCGCCGACCAGAAAGGCGAGCAGGGCGTTCACCACGACGTCGGGGAGCACTCCGCCGACGGCATACTCGCCCAGAGCCGGAACGCCGAGCCCGGCGAGCGCGCGGGCCGTAAGCCCGAGAACGTCGTAGCCGGCTACCGCGAGACCTACCACCTGGGCGAGCAGCACCCTCTCCGTCCCCTTTCGTCGTACGGCGCTCGCGCGGGTCGCGAGCGCGGCCGCCAGCAAGCCTCCCAGTGCCCCGACCCCGAAGAGGTCGCTGCCGAGGGCATCGAGGAGTATACCCCCGAAGAAACCGAGCAACACAGCTTGCAGGTCCCGCAGTGGGGAGACCGCGAAGACGATAGCGATCAGGGTCAGCTTGGGCGAGAAGTATCCAAGGCTCAGGTAAGGGCTCACTACGGCGTCGAGGACCGCGGCGAGCGCCACGACGAGGGCGGCACGGACGACGGAGGCCTGCTCCATCGCCCCCCTTAGCCGTCCCGGCCGGCCCAGTCGACGATGACCCGCACCTCGTCGAGGTCCTGGGGGTTCACGGCCGGGTCAACCACTATCGTCTTGAACTGCGCTATGTCCTGCGAGCTGACGGATTCTATGGTGCCGACGTAGAGGCCGGGCGGGAACAAGAGCTCCTTATTGCCAGCCCGGCCGCTCGTAACGACGTAGTCGCCCTTCTCGGCGCGGGCGCTCTGGCTCACGAGGTCGACCCCGAGATACCCTTCAAGGTTCGTCTCCAGCAGCCCCTGCCCGTAGGAGGAGCTCTCCGACGTCACAGCCGGGCTGAGCTCGCCCGAGGCCGGGTCGAACTGGGCAGGAGGGATGATCTTCACCCCGGCGGCGAACATCTGGTCGGTGACCAGCATGACCTGGGCGGTATGCTTCGAGACCTCCGTGGTGCGTCCGACCAGCGTGTTCTCGCCGATGACCACCGGCCTGTTGGGCTCGACGCCGTCCTCCGTGCCGACGTTGATGACTATCCTCTGGGTGAACTGATCCCCGACGGGCGCGATGACCCTGGCGAGCGGACCGTAATCGTAGGTGGTCCTCTGGCCCTTCAAGAGCTCGCGTAGCTGGGCGTTCTCGCGCTCCAGGCGCGAGGCCTCGGCCGCCAGGGCCTCGGTCTTCTGTACCTTCTGCTTGAGCCTCTCCTCCTCGCTGTTGTCGAAGGCGCTCTTCACGCTCTCGCCCGTCTCCTTTATCGGGCTCACGAGGGTGGCGACAACGCTCCGTACCGGCCGCAATACCTCGGCCGCCCCGAGCTGGACGGTGTGCAGCGGTCCGCAATTTCCCTCCTGGGCGCAGTCACCCTCCTTCACGTAGACGGTAAAGAGCGCGAGGCTGACCACGCATAGGATACAGAGGGCCGCGAGTCCGCTTGCGGCGCTGGACTTCCTCCGACCCACTTCGCGCTAGGCCGAGGCGAGGGCGCTACGGTAGAGGTTGATCTCTTCGAGAGACCGGCCGCTGCCGATGGCGACGCACATGAGCGCGTCGTCGGCGACGTGCACGGGGATGCCCGTCTCGCGCCTGAGCCGCTCGTCGAGGTGCCTCAAGAGAGCCCCACCCCCGGCGAGCACCATCCCGCGGTCCATGATGTCGGAGGCGAGCTCTGGGGGCGTGCGGTCGAGGGTGTCGCGCACGGCGGCGAGGATCGCGTCGACGGGCACGCTTATGGCCTCCCTGATCTCCTCGCTCGTTATGACGACGGTCTTCGGCAGCCCGGTAACCAGGTCGCGGCCCCTTATCTCCGCGGACTCCTCCTCTTCGAGCCTGAAGGCGCTCCCTAGCTCTATCTTGAGCTGCTCGGCGGTCTGGGTACCTATGGCGAGCTTGTACTCCTTCTGGATGTAGGTGGAGATCGCGTCGTCTATGTCATCGCCCGCGATTCTTATCGAGGACTTGGTGACGATCCCGCCGAGCGAGATGACGGCGACCTCGCTCGTCCCCCCGCCGACGTCGACGACCATGGACCCCTGCGCCTCGTTGACGGGCAGGCTCGCCCCTATCGCCGCGGCGAGCGGCTCCTCGATGGTGTATGCCTGCCTCGCCCCGGCCGACTCGGTAGCCTCCTTTACGGCCCTGAGCTCGACACCGGTTACACCGGAGGGTACGCACACGACGACCCGCGGCCCGACGAGCGACCTGAAGAACAGGCGTTGGGGTTGCACCTTGCGGATAAAGTAGGCGAGCATCTTCTCCGTAACCTCGAAGTCGGCTATAACGCCGTCCTTCAGCGGCCTCATCGCGACGATGTTGCCCGGCGTGCGACCGAGCATTCGCTTCGCCGCCGAGCCCACGGCGACGACCTTGTCCGTCTTGGTATCTATAGCGACCACCGAGGGCTCTGAGAGCACGATCCCCTGTCCCTTGACGAACACCAGCGTGTTCGCCGTCCCCAGGTCTATCGCTACGTCCCGCCCGAAAAGTCCTCCAAACATACGCGCCCCATCCTCTGTTTCGAGTTACTCCGCGCCGCTCCCGCTAGAGTATTCCGTGTTCCTTCATACTAAAGTACCCGTCGCCCAGGATCACGTGGTCCACGACCTCTATACCGATTATCTCGGCGGCCTCCTTGAGCCTGCCTGTGACCTCGCGGTCCTCCCGGCTGGGTCCGACGTTGCCACTAGGGTGGTTGTGGGCCAGAATTACGGCCGCCGCACTCGCCCTGATCGCCGGTTTGAACACCTCCCTGGGATGAACCAGGGACGCCGAAAGCGTGCCTACAGAGATCGTCGGAAATTCTATGACCTCGTTCTTGGTGTTCAAGAGCACGGCGACGAAATTCTCCCGGTCGAGATTGGCGATCCGACCCCTCAAAAGCCCGTCAACGTCTTCGGGCGATGATATCACGGGGCGTCCGGGGTTGCGAACCCTCCCCAGCCTCTTGCCGAACTCGACGGCGGCGAGCGTTATGCATGCCTTGGCCTCGCCGATCCCGTGCAAGCCAAGCAGGTCGTGGACGGATACCGCGTGCAACCCGAAGAGGTCGCCGCTCTCGGAGATGACCTCGGCGGCGAGCTCGACAGCCGTCTTCTCTCGACTGCCTATGCCGAAGAGGATGCCGAGCAGCTCCGCGCTGGAGAGCGCCTCAGGCCCCTCGGCGAGCAACCGCTCGCGCGGCCTGAGCTCGGGGGGGAGCTGCTTCATGGTGTACCTGCGCCGCTCCATCACTGTGCTTTATATCGTGCGCGCCCGAAAATTACTTTACGAAAGTGCCATATACCGCGAAATTTTCTGTGCCTCAGGGGCGCGGAACCCCGAAGCCGGCGAGCATGCGGCCGGTGAGGGCGAGTGGAAGCCCGACGACGTTGGTGTAGTCGCCCCCGATCCACTCCACGAACGAGGCGGCCCGTCCCTGCACGGCGTAGCCTCCGGCCTTGCCGACGCCCTCTCCGTCGCCGACGTATGAGGCGACCTCGGCGGCGTCCACCCTTCGCATGCGCACCCTGGTAACCGCGTGGCGCACGGAGAGCCTGTCACCTGTAGCGACGGCGACCCCGGAATGTACTTCGTGCGCTCGTCCTTGCAACAGGTTGATGAAGCGCTCGACGTCCTCGCCGCTTTTGGCCTGTCCGAGGATACGCGCGCCAGCGGGAAGGTCGGGCAGGTAGACGATGGTATCCGCACCGAGCACGACGCCATCATGCTCGCGAGCAACGGCGAGTGCTTTGCCCTTCGCGTTGGCGAGGACGGTCTCTATGGGACTATCGAGCACGACCTCGGGGAAGCCGCTCTTGCGGGTCTCGAAGTCGTAGCCCGCGCGGCGGAGCAGGTCGACCCGCCGGGCCGACTCCGAGGCGAGTATAAAGCGCAAGCTGTTCTCTTAAGAGCCGAAGAAGAGGCCGAGCTCCCTCTGTGCGCTCTCGGGCGAGTCCGAGCCGTGGACGAGGTTATCCGGCATGCTCAGGGCCAGGTCGCCCCGGATCGTACCAGGGGCTGCCTCCGCGGGGTTCGTCGCGCCCATGAGCGCCCTCACGACCTTTATAGCGCCCTCGCCTCGCACCCTCATGGCTACCACGGGGCTCGATGTGATGAACTCGACCAGCTCCTCGAAGAAAGGCTTCTCGCGGTGCTCGGCGTAGTGTTCTTCGGCCAGCTCCCTGCCGACGCTCATCAGCTTCAGGTCGGCCAGATCAAGGCCCTTGGCCTCAAGGCGGCGGATGATCTCACCTACTAGTCTGCGGCGCACACCGTCGCCTTTGACGAGAAAAAGCGTCTCTTCCAAGATCCTCTCCTTATCTAATGATCGTCTTGCCGCTGCGCTGGTCGGTGCCGCAGTAAGGGCACATCCCCCACTCCATGTTGAGCGGCCTGTCGCAGTTTATACAGGACTTCTTGAGCTCCCAGGTGCACGTCGGGCAGACCAGGTAATCCCTCTCGACCATGTTGCGGCAGTTAGGACAGAGGAGGACGCTGCTCCTTAGCTCCCGCTCAAGGACGGCCAGCTCCAGCTCGCGCTCGCGGGACTCGTCCAGGTACTCAGGGGGGCGTACGATCAGGTAGATCAAGGTTCCCACGTAGGGGAAGATTACGGCCACGAAACCCCAGAGTATGCTCATGGCCCCCCGGCGAGAGGCGTCCGCGTACGTCCAGTAGACGAGGGCGACCCACAGGACGACGAAAAGGAGGATCACGAGCTGGCCCGTGATCCTGAGGATCGGGCTCTCCAGGAAGTTGGAGATGACCTGGAACGGATCGGGGTCCTGCTGCAGCAAGAGCAACGCACTCATAGGATAAACCTTATCATCATGAAGTAGCCGAGAACAAAGGACGCCACCGCGACCACGACGAGAAGGCCCGCGAGCTGCCAGAGCCCCTTACGCTTCACGCAACCACCGCAATACCGGCGCCGTCGTGGAGAGAGAGCCCGTGACGAGCACCACGCCGCCAACCTCTCTCACCGCCTCGACGGCGACGCCGAGTGCTTCGACCGGGTTCTCTACGACCAGGGCTCTCCTCTCTTCGCGGTCTACGGGACCGAGCTCGCGCCCTACGAGCGCCGGATCAGCAGCCCTCTCATTCTCAGGGCGCGTCAGCACGATAACCCGGGCGTTCCCCCTCAACCCGGTAAGCATACTTGCGGCATCTTTCTCTCGCAAGACACCGAAGACTACGCCGAGCGGCCGTCTGCCGTAAGCACTTCGCACGGCTGCAAGCGAGGCCGAGACCCCGGCCTCGTTGTGTCCCCCGTCGAGCACCACGGGGACCCCCTCTACCTCGTGTACCTCGAACCGCCCCGGAAGCACTCCCCTGATACCGAGCGCGACCCTCTCCTTCACATCGGCGGGGATGGCCCTGTCCAGCAGGGACCCGGCGACGGCTAGTGCCAACCGCACGTTGCTCTCAGCGTAAGGGGCTAGGCCTGAGATCCTCTCCCCGCCGCCCGCCTCGCCGGCCATGACGAGCCTCGCTCCGAGCCTGCGACACTCGCGCCTCGCGATGTCGACGACCCGCCCGTCGTCAGTGCCGAGGAAGAGCGTAGCGCCCGGCCTCAGGCTGGCGAGCTTCTCTTCGGCTATCTCCCCGACCGTCTCACCCAGGTACTCGGTGTGGTCGAGGGCGACGTTAGTGAGCACCACGGCGTCAGCACCGGCGACGGAGGTCGCGTCGTAGCGCGCGCCGAGCCCCGCCTCGAGCACCGCCCACGACAAACCTGCCTCAGAGAACATCTTCAGAGCGCCCGCGGTCAGGATCTCGAACTGCGAGACGGGGATGCCGTGCCTGTCCGCGACGTCTATGGTCTCACCCATAGCGGCGGCGAACTCCCCCTCTGATACCTGCCTGCCGCCGAGCACGACGCGCTCGGTGTAGGAGAGTACGTGCGGTGAGAGGTAGGCGCCAGAGGGGTATCCAAGCTCCTCGAAGGCCGCCGCGAGCGCGACGGCGGTCGTGCCCTTGCCGTTCGTGCCGACGACCTGCACGACGTGGGGCACCTCGCGCTCGGGGTGGCCCATCACTTCGAGGAGGCCTTCGATCCGCTCGAACCCGAGCGTGACGTGCCTGCGCCGGTTCAGCTGGGTACAGACCTGCGCGAAAGACGTCAAGATAGGGATGGGCTCGCTCCTAGAGGTACTCTTCGAGCCGGCGCGAGAGCGTCTCGAGCAGCTTAAAGTTCGTGTCCAGCTTCTCGCGTTCGCCTGCGACGACCCTCTCTGGGGCATTCTGCACGAACTTCTCGTTTGCGAGCTTGCTCTCTGCGCGCCTCACCTCCTGCTCCGCGCGTGAGATCTCTCGCCTCAGCCGCTCTATCTCGCCGCGGCGCATCTCCTCGGAGAGCAGTACCTCGACGACGACGTCCCCCGCAGGCAAAGAAGCACGACTCGCGCCATCAGGGACCTCAGCCGGCCTTACCCCGGCCAGCGTCACAAAGACGCCCTCGTCGACACCCTGTGGCACGAGCCCATCGAGCTCGCCCTCGGCCTTCGCCTCTGCCCTGAACGAGCGCACCGCAGAGACCGCCCGCTTCGTACGCTCGAGCAGCCTGTCCGCTTCTTCGTCTTCTAGGGTGGGGTCATGCTCGGGGAAACGCTGCGTCGCGAGCAGCTCCTCCCCCCCCATGACGCTCGCCATTTCCTCGGTCGCGAAGGGCATGACGGGGTGGAGTAACTTCAAGGTGCCGTGGAAGACCTCGCGCAGGATGCGGGGCGTAGCCGGGGAGGGCGCGGCCTTCGCTATCTCTATGTACCAGTCCGCGAACTGGTTCCAGGCGAAAGAGTAGATCAGGCGCATCGCCTCGGAGAACTCGCACTCCTCCAGGAGGGCGTCGTAGTCCCTGACGGTACGATTGAACTCGGAGAGGATCCAACGGTCAGAAGGGGATAGCTCCCCAGAGCTCTCCGCCTCCGGGTAGGCGAGCACGAAGCGCGTCGCGTTCCAGAGCTTGGTGACGAAAGCCCGGCCCATCTCGGCCCGCTCGTAGGAGTAGGCGAAGTCCTGAGTCGAGGACTGATACAACAGACCGAAGCGGACGGCGTCTGTGCCGTAGCGGTCGAAGAGGTCGAGCGGGTTTATCGTGTTGCCCTTGGACTTGCTCATCTTCGTCCCGTCCTCGGCGAGGACGATGGAGTGGACGTTGACCTTCTCGAAGGGCACGTCGTCCCTGAAGCGCAGGCCCATCATGATCATACGCGCCACCCAGAGGTACATGATCTCCCGCGCCGTGGAGAGGAGGCTCGTCGGGTAGAAGTAAGAGAGGTCCTCCGTCTCCTCGGGCCATCCGAGGGTGGCGAAGGGCCACAGGCCACTTGAGAACCAGGTATCCAGGATGTCTGGGTCCTGCTCGTAGCCCTCGCCCGGCGACTCTTTGGAGGCGACGACCTCGCCGTCCGGGCCGTACCACACAGGGATGCGGTGTCCCCACCACAGTTGGCGCGAGACGTTCCAGTCGTGGATGTTCTCGAGCCACCGCATGGTCTCACGCCGCCAGGAATCCGGGTAGACCGTTATGTCCCGCCTCTTCAAAGCCTGTATCGCTGGCTCGGCGAGCTCTCTCATCGAGACCCACCACTGCTCGGAGAGCCAGGGCTCGATGACGGCCCCGCACCTGTCGCAGTGCCCGACCCTGTGCGGATATTCGCGCACCTCTCCGAGCAACCCCTCCTCGTCGAGGCGTCCGACGACGGCATTTCTGGCCTCCTCGCGGCTCATCCCCGCGAAAGGTCCGCCGTTCTCGTTTATGGTGCCGTCAGGATTGAGGACGTTGACGGGTTTGAGATCGAGGCGCTTGCCGATCTCGAAGTCGTTCGGGTCGTGGGCCGGCGTGACCTTGAGGACGCCGGTACCGAAGCTCGGGTCCACATAGTCGTCGGCGAAGACCTCTATCTCGCGCTCGACGAAGGGCACCCTCACCCTGCGTCCCACGAGCTCCGTATAGCGCTCGTCGTCGGGGTTGACGACGAGGGCGACGTCGCCGAGCATCGTCTCGGGGCGGGTGGAGAAGACCTGGGCATAGTCTTTACCGTCGGGCCCAGGACCTTTGTCGTCAACGAAGGGATAGCGAAGGCCGTAGAGCCTGCCTTGGACCTCCTCGTAGTTCACCTCGAGGTCGCTGATCGCGGAGCGATCGTGCGGGCACCAGTTGGTTATGCGGTTCTCGCGGTAGATGAGCCCCGCCTTGAACAGGTCGACGAAAGCCGTGAGCACCGCGTCGATGTAATTCTCGTCCATCGTGTAGCGCAAGCGGCGCCAGTCCACGGAAGCCCCCAGGCGCTTGAGCTGGCCGAGGATCTGCGAGCGGGAGTCTTCGGCGAAGGCACGGCACCGCTCGACGAACTCCTCGCGGCCGACGTCGAAGCGGGTCTTGCACTCCTCGCGCATCAGGTTCCGCTCGACGACGTTCTGGAGGGCGATGGAGGCGTGGTCAACGCCAGGAAGCCAGAGCGCCTCGTAGCCCTTCATCCTCGCGCGCCGTATGAGCGTGTCTTGAATGGCGCCGTTGAGGGCGTGCCCCATGTGCAGGGCCCCCGTCACGTTGGGCGGCGGCATGACGATACAGTAGGGCTCCTTCTCGGGGTTCTGGTCGGCCTCGAACGCCCCGCGGCGCTCCCACTCTTCGTACCAGCGGTCCTCGACGACCGTGTGGTCGTAGGTCTTCGGTATCTCTGCTTTCCTCAAGGAGTCTTTAAGCGGTCTCTTCTTCGTCGTAGGAGTACTTCTGGGAGCCGGTTACGAGCGACGGCTGGACACCGTCCTTCACCGTATCCACGTCTACGACGCACTTGTTTACGTCGGAGCGGCTGGGTAGCTCGTACATCGTCGGCAGAAGGGCCGACTCCAGAATGCTCCTGAGACCGCGGGCACCCGTCCCGCGCTCCAGCGCGAGCTCGGCGATGGCGCCGAGGGCCTCGTCGGTGAAGGTCAGGTCAACCTTGTCGTAGCGGAAGAACTGCCTGTACTGGCGTACGAGCGCGTTCTTCGGCTCGGTGAGGATGCGCACCAAGTCGGCCTCCTCCAGGCTGCGCAGGGTGGAGATCACGGGCAGGCGTCCCACGAACTCGGGGATCAGGCCGTACTTCAGGAGATCCTCCGGCAGCGCGTACTGCAGGATGGAGTCGTCCTCCTGCTTGAGGCGCGAGTCTATGTCGCTCCCGAAGCCGATGCTCTTCTTGCCGATGCGCTGGCGGATAATGTCTTCGAGCCCACCGAACGCACCGCCGCAGATAAACAGGACGTTCTTGGTGTCTATCTGGAGGAAGTCCTGGTGCGGGTGCTTGCGTCCCCCCTGCGGCGGTACGCTCGCGACCGTGCCCTCCAGGATTTTCAGTAGGGCCTGTTGCACGCCCTCGCCAGAGACGTCGCGGGTGATCGAGGGGTTGTCCGCCTTACGGGCGACCTTGTCGATCTCGTCAATGTAGATGATCCCGGTCTCGGCCTTCTTCACGTCGAAGTCGGCGGCCTGGATGAGCTTGAGGAGGATGTTCTCGACGTCCTCGCCGACGTAGCCTGCCTCGGTGAGGGCCGTCGCGTCGGCTATGGCGAAGGGGACGTTGAGAATCTTGGCGAGCGTCTGCGCGAGGAGCGTCTTGCCCGAGCCCGTAGGCCCGACGAGCAGGATGTTGGACTTCTGGAGCTCGGTTCCGTCGGAGGCCTCCGCGCCCATCTGGATACGCTTGTAGTGGTTGTAGACGGCGACGGCGAGGACCCTCTTCGCGTCCTCCTGGCCTATCACGTACTCGTTCAGGATGCGGTTGATCTCCCGCGGTTTGGGGAGGTCGTCGTCTTTGAGAACCTCGGGCCCGGAGAACTCCTCGTCGATGATCTCGTTGCACAGCTCGATGCACTCGTCGCAGATGTAGACGCCAGGGCCGGCTATGAGCTTCCTGACCTGACGCTGGCTCTTACCACAGAAAGAGCACTGCAGTTGATCCGACGGATCCCTCATGCCGTTACATCCTCCCCGACATCTCTACCGATTCCAATGCCTCTCAGGAACCTCTTAATGGTTCCTGACGATGTTGTCGATGACGCCGTACTCTATACCCTCTTCGGGACCCATTATGTAGTCGCGGTCGGTGTCGCGCTCGATCCTCTCGTAGTCCTGGCCGGTGTTCTCGGCGAGGATCTCGTTGAGGCGGCGCTTGGTCATGATGAGCTCTTTGGCGTGGATCTCGACGTCCGAGGCCTGTCCGGCAAGCCCGCCGACGCTCGGCTGGTGCAACAGTATACGGGTGTTCGGTAGCGCGTTCCTCTTGCCCTTGGCGCCGGCCGCGAGCAGGAAGGCCCCCATCGAGGCCGCCATCCCGAGGGCGGTCGTCGAGATGTCTGGCTTGACGAACTGCATGGTGTCATAGATCGCAAGCCCCGCGGTGACGCTGCCGCCTGGGGAGTTTATGTACAGGTTGATGTCCTGCTCGGGGTCCTCACTCTCCAGGTGCAATAGCTGCGCCATTATGGCGTTCGCCACCTGGTCATCGACCGGCGTCCCCAGGAAGATGATGCGATCCTTCAGCAGCCGCGAGTAGATGTCCATGGCCCGCTCCCCGCGCGGGCTCTGCTCTATAACGTAGGGGATGACGTTGTTTATGTCGTAGCTCATTCGTTTTCCTCTCGTTCGTCGTTCTCCGTCGCTTCGGCCTTCTCCGCTACGGGCTCCTCGGCCGGTTCCTCTTCATCAGAGGGTTCCTCATCTTCTTCGGTCTCTTCCTCGGGCATCGGGACGGGCACCGCGTTCTCGACCAGGAAATCCAGGGCCTTCTGGCGTGAGATCTCCTCCGCCAGCATCGCGTAGGTCCCGTTGCGGCGCAGGGTCTCGGCGATCTCCTCGGGGCTCCTCTCCGAGTCTTCCGCGAGGTGGCCGATCTCGTGCATCACCTCGTCCTCGTCGGCCTCAATGCCCTCAGCCACGGCGACGGCGTCGAGCACGAGCTCCTTCTTTACGGTGTCCTCGGCGTCGGGCCTGACGCGCTCCTCGAACTC
>CADDZK010000094.1 GCA_902812425.1 Actinomycetota bacterium | reverse complement strand
GAAGGGCGATGCGGTGCTCGCAGGGACGGCCTACGGCAGGGTACGGGCGATGCTCGACTACACGGGCAAGCGCGTCAAGGAGGCGGGACCGGGCGACCCTGTCGAGATCCTCGGCCTCTCCGGCGTCCCCGAGGCGGGAACACGCTTCGAGGTCGTCGAACACGAGAGGATCGCGCGCGACCGTGCCCAGCAGGCCGAAGAGCGGCTGCGCCGCCAGGAGCTCGCGCAGGGCGGTACACGCCGCACGCTCGAAGAGCTCCTCGGCCAGGGCGGCACGCAGGACCTCAACCTCGTCGTCAAGGCCGACGTCGCGGGCTCCGTCGAGGCGCTCAAGGAGGCGCTCGCCAAGCTCTCTACGGAAGAGGTGCGCGTCAACATCGTGCGCAGCGGCGTCGGAGCCTTAACCGACTCGGACGTCATGCTCGCCTCGGCGAGCGACGGCATCCTCCTCGGCTTCAACGTGAGGCCCACGAATACGGCCAAGCAGGTCGCCGAGCGCGAGGGCGTCGAGATAAGGACCTACGACGTTATCTACAAGGCACTCGAAGAGATAGAGGCCGCCATGCGCGGGATGCTCGCCCCCGAGATAGAGGAGCGCGAGACGGGCACCGCAGAGGTGCGCCAGACTTTCAGGGTCCCGAACGTAGGTCTCGTCGCCGGTTGCTACGTGACTAGCGGTGAGATCTTCCGCAACAACCGCGTCCGGGTCGTGCGCGACGGCGCCGTGGTCTACGAGGGTAACATAGCCTCCCTGAAGCGTTTCCGCGACGACGTCCGCTCGGTGCGCGAGGGCTTCGAGTGCGGCGTCGGCGTCGAGAACTTCAACGACGTCAAGGAGGGCGACGTCCTCGAGTTCTTCGAGACCGTCGAGGTCCCGAGGTAACCTCAGGCCTTTGTTCTGCACGGTAAGGCTCGAGCTGGAGTTGCCCTTCGCCTCCAGCCTGAAGGACAAGCGCCAGACGCTGCGATCCCTGAAGGATCGCCTGCGCCGCAAGAACGTCTCCGTGGTCGAGTCGGACAACCAGGACCGCTGGCAGCGCGCAACGGTGGAGATCGCGCTCGCCGCGGTCTCCCGCGGCGCCGCAGAGGAGAAGCGCGAGGAGCTCCGCAGGATGCTCCTGAACTACGAGGAGCTGTCGATACTCGACTGGCGCGAGGAGTTCGTGAAACTATGAGCGAGCGTACACGCAAGGTCGAGTCGCAGCTGAAGGAGATCACGAGCGAGGAGCTGGCCTCGCTCTCCGACCCGCGCATCCAGGGCCTCGTGACGGTTACCGGCGTCCGCGTGAGCCCCGACCTGGCCCACGCGACGATCTACTACAGCGTCCTCGCAGGCGAGGACACAGAAGCCGCCCACGCGGGACTGCAGAGCGCGGCGGGCCGCATCCAGGCTGCGGTAGGGGCGCAGACGCGCCTCAAGCGCACACCCCGCCTCCACTTCGAGCCCGACCCTGTGGTGGAGCGCGCGACGAGAATAGAGGCCGCTCTTAGGGAGGTAAGGACCGATGACGACGCGGACGACGAATAACACACTAGGGGAGATAGCACGGTTCTTGAAGACCCTTGATCGGGTCGCCATAACGACGCACGTAGGCGCCGACGGTGACGCCGTAGGCGCATCGGCCGCCCTCGTGCGCCTGATGCGCCGTCTCGGGGCAGAGGCCGTCTTCTGCCACGCCGAGGCGGTGCCCGAGTACCTGGCGTGGCTCCTGCCCGATGAGGCCCTGCGCGAGCTTCCGCCGGATCACGACCTTCTCGTCGCCGATACCTCCCGAGCGGACAGGACCGGCGTCCCCATGCCCGAGCAGGGCGCCCGACTGAACGTAGACCATCACGAGGACAATCCTCTGTACGCCGAGTACAACCTGGTGAACCCGAAGGCGGCCGCGACGGCAGAGATCGTCTTCGACCTCTACGCCGAGCTAGGCGTGCCTATCGACAGGGAGGCCGCCGAGGCCCTCTACGTGGGCATAAGGACGGACACGGGCGGCTTCAACTTCCGCAACATCTCCCCGCGGGCACACGAGCTCGTCGCCGACCTCTTGAGGGCTGGCGTCGTCCCGGCCGAGGTTAACGACCGTATCAACCGCAGGGGTAGCATCGAACAGCTCAGGATCGTGGGCGTCTCCTTGGCGAACGCCGTACAATACGGGGAGGCTTTGATCTCCACGGTCGAGAACTCAGACTACGAGCGCACGGGCGCGGGCGAGCTCGACTCGAAGGAGGCCATCGACCAGCTACGCACCGTCGCCGGTATCGACGTGGTCGCCCACCTGCGCGAGGTCCCCCAGGGCACCAAGGGCTCTCTCCGCTCTGAGACGGTAGACGTAGGAGAGATAGCGCGCCACTTCGGCGGCGGAGGTCACAGGCTCGCCGCTGGATATACGACGCCGCGCCGTCCGAAAGAGGCCAGAGAAGAGCTCCTCGGAGTCCTTGAAGGGGTCCTGGATCTCGGGGGCGAGCGATAACCGGAACGGCTCTATCGGGCGGCCTCCTGCTTGACAAGCCGCCCGGCATCACGAGCGCCGGGGCGGTTTCAAGGGTAAAGCGCCTCCTACCGAAGAAGATCAGGATAGGTCATACCGGAACCCTGGACCCCCTCGCCTCAGGCCTCCTGGTGCTCCTGATCGGACGCTCCACACGCCTCTCCCGCTACGTGACGAACCTCGACAAGACCTACACCGCAACGGCCCGCTTCGGCGCCGTCTCCGATACCCTCGACGCCGAAGGTGAGATCACAGACCTCGACACCCCTCTACCTTCTGAGGAGGCCATCCGCGACGCCCTCCCCGACCTCACTGGCGACATCCTGCAGGTCCCACCGATGGCCTCCGCGCTGAAACGCGAGGGCGTCCGCCTCTACGACCTCCACCGCCGCGGCATCAACGTCGAGCGGGAGGCCCGCCCTGTCAGAGTCGAGTCCTTCGAGCTCACCGACTTCGACCCCATCGGAGAGACGGCCACGTTCGAGATCCACTGCAGCAGCGGTACCTACGTGCGCACCCTGGTCTCCGACCTCGCAGCCGCCCTCGACACAGGCGCCTACCTGACCGCCCTGCGCCGCACCGGCGTCGGTCACCTCGCCGTCATAGAAGCCTCCGCCCCGGGAGACCTTCTCCCGGAAACGTTACATGACCACATAATACCTTCGCTGGAAATGGTGGCGAATCTACCCGAGGTCTCTGTACCGGCGGAGATCGGGCGGACTCTGGTATGCCATGGGAGGCGTCTCGAGAGGTCCGGGATCGAGGGCAGCTACAGGGTGATGTGTGAGGGTGAGCTGCTGGCGGTGTACAGGGATGACGAGGACGATGCGCGGGCTGAGGTAGTGTTATGCGCGGAGTAGTCGTCGCTTTGGGGAACTTCGATGGCGTGCACCTCGGCCATCAGGCGGTCCTGAGGCGGGCGGTGGAGGAGGGGCGCCGCAGGGGCATGAAGGTCGTTGCGGCCACCTTCCATCCGCATCCGCGGGCGGTATTGGGGGCCGGTGATCCGCCGAAGCTGCTTACGCCTGTGGGGTTGCGGCGTGAGGTGTTGCTCGGTTACGGGGCCGATGAGGTGTGGGTGATCCCCTTCGACCGCGACCTTTCGAGAAAGAGCCCTCAGGAGTTCGTCAGGGACGTGCTCGTTGGTGAGATCGGGGCCGAGGTCGTCGTGGTAGGGGAGAACTTTCGTTTCGGGCACAGGGCTGCCGGAGACGTACGGGACCTGGAGCGGATCATGAGGGAGATGGGAGGGACGGCCGTCGCCGTCGAGGTACGCGCCGCCGGCAAGGAGGGGGGGATCAGCTCCACGCGCATCCGGGCCATGATCTCCGAGGGCGATGTTGCAGAGGCGGCTGGCTTACTCGGCCGTCCCTACGTGCTCCGCGGCGAGGTGGTCGTCGGAGACCGGCGCGGAAGGACCATCGGCTTCCCCACGGCAAACGTGCTACCCGACCCTGACGTGGTGGTACCGGCCCGTGGCGTCTATGCAGGATTCGTCCTCGTCGGGGACGAAAAATTCGCGGCCTGCACGAACGTCGGCGTCGCACCTACTTTTGATCGCGCGGAGAGCCGTATCGAGGCTTATCTTCTGGACTTCGACGGAGACCTCTACGGACGTGTCATAGACGTGGGCTTCGCGAAGCGCATCCGCGAGGAACGACGGTTCTCAGGCGTCGATGAGCTTACCGAGCAGATCCGGCGCGACGTCGAGGAGGCCCGGCTTATCACAGAGAATCTGAGCTAGTGCCGCATCAGCGCACCCGGTTGGAGGGCGAGTAGATGCCGCATTATGGCGGTTCTTCCACCTTATCCTCTATCGTAGTTTCGCCTTTTTACTAGCGTTCGCTAGCTTCCCCCGTAGGAAGGCCGTGCTTGCCCGGACCTCTTCCTCGTCTAGACCGTGCAGGATCAGTGGTCCGTGGTAGCCGGCCTCGATCAGGTGTTCCAGATAAAGGTCGTAGTCGAGATCTCCTTTACCTGCGGCCAAGATCTCACCCGACGCCTTCACGTCCTTGGCGTGGGCGAGGACGATGTCACTGCCCAGGAGCTCGAAGGCTTCGTACAGGAGTTCTTCCGAGCGGGAGAGCCGGCGGGCGGGGTACTGAGCGTCGAAGAGGTTGGCGGCGTCCATAACCACCTTCAGGCGTGGCGAGCGCACCTCGTCCAGGAGGCGTCGTCCCTTCTGCGCCGAGTCAACGACGTTGCCAGTCTCGGGCTCGAAGGCGAGCGTGACGCCGCTCTCCTCGGCCGTCTCCAGCGCCATTTGCATCGTGTCGAGCATATCCTGCCACGCCTCGGGAGTTTCGTTGTCGGGGTGCCGTCGCCACATATCCTCGGGGTCCCTGGTGCCCGAGCAGAGCGTGATCTTGGAGGTGCCGAGCCGCCCGCAGGCTCCCGCGATAACGCCTAGACGGCGCAGTCCGTCCCGTCGAACCCCCTCATCCGGATGGGCCATGTTGAAGGTGCCGGAGACGGCGGAAAGCGTGACGTTGCGTTCGGCGGCGGCCTCCCGCACCCGGTCTGCCAGGGCCGGGGCTATCTCGTCTGGCATGGAGGGCAGACCCGCCACCGACATGTTGAGCTGCGTCTCGGGGAGGCCGTGACCTGCCACGGCGTCCAGGACGCTCTCGAGCGAGGGGCGGGAGAAGGTCTTGGCGAAGATCCCTATCCGCACCCTATACGCCTCCCCTGACCTCCGAGAGCCTCACAACCTCGCCTGTCTGGGCTGAGTGGGCCATGGCAACCATACCGCGCATCGCAGCGAGGCCGTCCTCCGCGTTCGCCCCGCGCATCGGCACGCCGTCGAGTATCGACTCTGCGAACCCTTCGACCTGCCGCCGGAAGAAGTGGCCGTCCGCGCCTAAAGGTCTGTGGTACCGACCGTCCTTCTCCCAGAAGCACTCGACGTCGCTGGACCTGTAGTACCAGGGGTTGTACGTCTTCCCGATCACGCTGCCGTGCTCTCCGTAGACCTGGAAGCCTTCGTGCCAGTCCATGCGGACCTTCAGTGTCAGGTCGAGGTGACCTACGCTCCCGTCGGCGAACTCGACGTCCGAGAACCAGCAGTACGCGCCGAACTTCTCGACGAGCCGGGTACGCAGAGACTCTATCTCGCCGCCGAGGAAGCGTGCCGTGTCGAGCAGGTGGCTCGCGTGCCCGAGCACGTAGTAGCGTCTGAGGTCGGCCTTCGGGTCGCCCTCTGGCGTCCTCGCGCTCTCGCTAGCCTCGATCACCGGCTGCAATGCGTCGGTCATGGTGTAGCGGCGGGTCGAGTCGCAATACCAGGCCTTGAGCGCAAGCATCTCG
Source organism: Actinomycetota bacterium (assembly GCA_902812425.1). Taxonomy (GTDB): domain Bacteria; phylum Actinomycetota; class Rubrobacteria; order Rubrobacterales; family Rubrobacteraceae; genus Rubrobacter_D. The sequence goes on along the minus strand of CADDZK010000094.1, from coordinate 6,418 downwards.
CCCATCTCCTCGCGGATAAAGTCCCGCGCGAAGGCGATGCCCTCGTCAAAGCGCTTCTCGGTACCGACCTGCACGACGAGCCCTGACGCCCCTGCGGCGTCGCGCAGGCTCTCGCACTCCTCGACGGTGACGCCCATCGGCTTCTCCACCAGAACGTGCTTGCCGGCTTCGAGGGCCTCTAAGGCCATAGGGACATGAAACTGGTCGGCGACGGCGACGATTACCGCCTCGACACCCGGGTCGGCGAGCATCGCCTCGTAATCGCCGTAGGCTTCTCTCGGCGCGTGGATAGCGACCACCCTCTCCAGCAGGTCCTCGGCCACATCGCAGATAGCGTATAGCTCGGCGTTCTTCGCCTTCCTGCACGCCTCGAAATGAGCAGCCTGCGAGATCGGACCCGCCCCGAGCACCCCTATTTTGAGCTTGCGTGATCTCGCCAAAGCGCTATCTCCCGAGGTGAGCTGGTCCAGGCCGCAGGAGGAGGTCCCTCATCTTTGCCGACAGTATAAGCTGTGTTCTGATCCGGGCGCCCGGCCACCGGTTCGAGGGCGTCGTGGAGATCATTTTCGGCTTTGCTATAACGGACGATACTATTTGATGCATGTGGTAGCATAAGGGGTCGAACGGGTTAAACAGATAAGAAGTGAACAAAGAGGAGAAAGAAGAAGTTGGCTGTAGTTGAGCACAAAGAGGAGATTATTCAGGAGCACAGGACGCACGAGGGTGACACGGGGTCGCCAGAGGTGCAGGTCGCTGTACTCACGCGGCGCATAGCGCACCTTACGGAGCACCTGCGCGAGCACAAGCACGACTACCATTCTCGGCGCGGGCTGCTGAAGATGGTCGGCAGGCGCCGCCGCTTACTCAAGTATCTGCAAAAGAAGGACGTCGAGCGCTACAGGGCGCTCATCGCCAAGCTCGGCCTACGCCGGTAGTCCGGGTAACAAGAGAAACAAGGAGAACATAATATGCGTCTAGAGATACCCGTAGGCGAACGCTCGATCGTGCTCGAAACAGGGAAGCTAGCCAAGCAAGCGGGCGGCGCCGTGACGGCCCGCCTCGGCGACACGATGATACTTTCGACCGCGACGCGCTCGCAGGCACCGCGTCCTGGCGCGTCGTTTTTGCCCCTGAGCGTGGACATCGAGGAGCGCATGTCCTCGGCTGGCAAGATCCCAGGCGGCTTTATCAAGCGCGAGGGGAGGCCGTCGGAGCGGGCGATCCTGACCTCCCGCCTCACTGACAGGCCTTTGAGGCCGCTCTTCCCTAAGAACTATCATTACGAGATACAGGTCATAGGCACCGTGCTGGTCGCCGACCAGGATACGCCTTACGACACCGTGAGCATGGTAGGGGCTTCAGCCGCGCTCGCGCTCTCGGACCTGCCTTTCGAGGGTCCGATCGGGGCCGTACGCGTCGGGCGTTCGCTCGACGGCGCGTTCATCCTCAACCCGACCTACTCCCAGATCTCCGAGAGCGACCTCGACCTCGTCGTCGCGGGGACCAAAGAAGCGATCACCATGGTCGAGGCCGGGGCCAACGAGGTCCCCGAGAACGTGATGGTGGAGGCGCTGCAGGTGGCCCAGGAGGCCGTCCGCTCGCAGGCCGAGGCTATAGAGGAGTGGGCCGGCGAGTACGGCAAAGAGAAACAGCAGATTGATGAAACCGAGGTGACTCAGTTCCTCACGGACTTCCGCGAGCGCTACCTGGAGCGCGTGAAGGAGAGCATCGTCCAGACCGATCGCAGGGCCCGCCACGACGCGCTCGACGCGCTCGAGGAGGAGCTCATCGAAGGCCGCGATGAGGAGGAGATACCCCAGATCTCGGCCGCGCTCTCGACGCTGGAGAAGGAGGCGTTCCGCGAGCTCTACATCAAGGACCGCAAGCGGACCGACCTGAGGGAGTTCGACGAGATAAGGCCGACGACCGCGGAGGTGCGGGTGCTCCCTCGCGTACACGGCACGGGGCTCTTCACCCGTGGCGAGACGCAGGTTCTGAGCTCCCTGGCCCTCGCCGACCTCGGTCTCGCCCAAAGGCTTGACACCATCGAGCCGCAGACGGGCAAGCGCTACATGCACCACTACAACTTCCCCCCGTTCTCCACGGGTGAGACGGGCCGTCTCGGTAGTCCGAGGCGGCGTGAGATCGGGCACGGAGCCCTCGCCGAGCGCGCGCTCGTACCCGTCATCCCTCCTGAGGAAGAGTTCCCCTATGCTCTACGCATAATATCCGAGGTGCTCGAGTCGAACGGCTCCTCCTCGATGGCGAGCGTGTGTGGCTCGACGCTCGCGCTCATGGACGGCGGCGTGCCGATCAAAGCTCCCGTCGCCGGTGTTGCGATGGGGCTCGTCAAGGAGGGCGACGACTACGTCATCCTCTCCGACATCCAGGGCCTCGAGGACCACATGGGTGACATGGACTTCAAGGTCGCAGGCACGCAGGATGGCATAACGGCCCTCCAGATGGACATGAAGATCACCGGTGTCTCGGCCGGGCTCCTCGAAGAGGCGCTCGGGCAGGCACGCCGCGGGCGGCTCCAGATACTCGACATCATGCGCGAGGCCATCCCCGAGCCACGCCCCGAGGTCTCAGACTTCGCCCCGCGGGTCGAGAAGCTCACGATCCCGACCGACAAGATCGGGCTGCTTATCGGTCCCGGCGGGAAGACCATCAACGCGATGCAGGAGGAGTACGGCGTCTCCATCTCGGTCGAGAATGACGGCACGGTCTACGTCGCCGGCGTGGACGGCGTCTCGGCCAAAGGCGCAATCTCCGCCATAAACGCGATGACCAAGGACGTCGAGGCCGGCGACATCTACAACGGCAAGGTCGTCAAGACGACGAACTTCGGCGCCTTCGTCGAGTTGATGCCGGGGCGTGACGGGCTCGTGCATATCTCCCGCCTCGCGCCAGGCAAGCAGCGGGTCGAGCGGGTCGAGGACGTCGTCAATGAGGGCGACCGCATAAAGGTGCGCGTACTCGAGATCGACAAGCAGAACCGCATCAGCCTGGAGAAGCTGGAAGGCTAGTGGCCGACCCGAACATAAGGTTAAAGGAGCTGCCGGGGGGCTTGAGGGTCTTCTCAGAGCCCCTCGCCGAGGCGACGAGCGTCTCTTTGGGGGTCTGGATCAGGGCTGGCTCGCGCGACGAGAGCGAGGAGGTCGCCGGCATCAGCCACCTCATGGAGCACATGCTCTTCAAGGGTACACCCGACATGGACGCCCTCGGCATCGCTCAGGCCTTCGAGGGCATAGGAGCCCAGGAGAACGCGGCCACAGGCGAGGAGTACACCGTGCTCTACGCCCGCTTTCTGCCCGAGCACCTCGAGCGCGCCCTCGACGTCATGAGCGACATGATCTTGAGGCCGACCCTCGCCGACCTCGAGAGGGAGCGAGAAGTCATCGTCGAAGAGATCAAGATGTACGAGGATAGACCGGACCAGCTCGCAGACGAGTACCTCTCGTCCTTGATCTTCCACGAAGATCCTCTGGGGCGCCCGATCATAGGGTCGGCTGAGACGGTGCGCGGGGTGGATCACGATACGCTGAAGACCTTCCATCGTGATACCTACACCACTTCGAACGTCTTCGTCGTCGCCGCGGGCAAGCTAGATCCTGAGCAGGTCGAGCGGATGGTCGAGGAGAAGTTCTCGGGGTTGCCTGGGGGGGAGCCGTTCGTGCGCGAGGCGAGGCCCAGGCCGCCCGAGAGCCGCTTCTTCTTCAGGTTCAAGGAGACCGAGCAGTATCACGTCTCGTTGGGTTCGCTAGGCATCCCTGCGAAGAGCGAGGACCGCTACGCGATGGCCGCGCTCAACAACGTCCTCGGCGGCGGCATGAGCAGCCGCCTCTTCCAGGAGGTGCGTGAGAAGCGCGGGCTCGCATACGCCGTATACTCCTACCACCAGGGGTATTCGGACGCGGGCGCGATCAAGACCTACGTCGGCTCGACCACGGGCAACGTGGAGGAGGCCGTGAAGGTGATCGTCGAGCAACTAGGGAGGGTGCGGGAGGAGTCAGTCGAGGATGAGGAGCTGGAGCGTACCAAGCAGCAGCTCAAGAGCTCGACCCTCCTCGCCCTTGAGAGTACCTCGGCGAGGATGAACCGCATCGGTCGCAGCATCATTACGGGCGCGGAGCTGCTAACGCCGGAGGAGATCTCCGCCCGCATCGAGGCGGTTACCCCCGACGACATCCTGCGCCTGGCCAGAGAGCATCTAAGAACGGACCATATGTACCTCTCCGCCGTCGGACCCAAGGAGCTCGACCTGGGGAGGTACCTGAACTGAAACAGGCTTCAGCTTTTCCTGATACCTGAAGCCTACAAGAGGAGGTAATCCGAACCTTTGTTAGACAACGAGACCTTGCAGGTCGTGCCCCTGGGAGGGTTGGGGGAGATCGGCAAGAACATGACCGCCGTGCGCCAGGGGAGCGGTATGATCCTGGTGGACGCTGGTATGTCGTTCCCCGACGAGGAGATGCCGGGGATCGACCTAGTACTCCCCGACTTCACCTACCTGCGGGAGCACGCAGACGAACTTAAGGGCGTGGTGCTCACCCACGGCCACGAGGACCACGTCGGCGCGCTGCCTTATCTGCTGCGCGAGTTCAACGTACCGGTCTACGCGACCAAGCTCACTCTAGGGCTCGTGCGCAGCAAGCTGCAGGAGTTCGGGATCAAGAAGGGCGACCTGCGCGAGATAAAGGCCGGCGACAAGCAGAACCTCGGCGGCTTCGGTCTGGAATTTATCGAGGTCAACCACTCGATACCCGGCGCCGTCGCGATAGCCATCCGCACGAACGCGGGGCTTATCCTCTTCTCGGGTGACTACAAGATCGACCTGACGCCCATAGAGGGCTCGCCGATGGACCTCGGGCGCCTCGCCGAGCTCGGCAAGGAGGGCGTGCTCGCTTACTTCGGCGACTCGACGAACTCCGAGCGGCCGGGTTACGTGCCCTCCGAGAGAATCGTAGGTGACACCCTAAACGAGGTCTTCGACAGGGCGAAGGGGCGCATCATCGTCGCTTCTTTCGCCTCGCACATCCACCGCGTCAGCCAGGTCGTCGAGGCCGCCAAGAAACACGACAGGCTCGTCGGGGTCACGGGACGCTCCATGATCAGGAACGTCCAGATCGCGCGCGAGTTGGGATACCTGGATCTGCCCCAGGAGATGATGGTGGACCAGAGGGACGTCAACAAGATCCCCGACTCCGACATCGTCGTCCTGACGACGGGATCCCAGGGTGAGCCGCTCGCGGCCCTGAGCAGGATCGCCAACGGCACCCACCGCACTATCGAGGTCGGACCTGAGGACACGGTCGTGATCGCCGCCCACCCTATACCTGGCAACGAACGCGGCGTCTCGCGCACGATCAACAACCTGATGAAGCGCGGCGCCCGGGTTCTCTACAGCCCCCTTGTGCCCGTCCACGTCTCGGGTCACGCCGCGCAGGAGGAGCAGAAGATAGTCCTCACGCTCCTGAAGCCCCGTTACCTCGTCCCCGTGCACGGTGAGTTCCGTCACCTGCGTCATCACGCGAACACCGCGATCAGCCTCGGAATCCCCGAGGAGAATATCTTTATCCTGGAGAATGGCGCCTGCGTCGAGTTCAGGGGCGGAGAGGCCCGTCGCGCCGAGAACGTCGCCGCAGGCATGTTCCTCGTCGACGCAGGGGCGATAGCCGAGAGCTCATCTGGCGTGATGCGCGAGCGCCAGCAGCTCTCCGAAGACGGGATGTTTATCGTGGTAGCCCGAATCAATGCCCAGAACGGTCAGCTTCTCGGGCCGCCGGACGTCATCTCCCGCGGCTTCGTCAGCCCGCAGAGCTCCAACGGGCTTGTGGATCATTCCATAGAGGTCGTGAGCCGTACCCTGGAGCGCACGGCGAGCCAGCGTATCACCGACTGGGGCGAACTGAAGAACGCTATCCGTAAGGACCTCTCAGGATTCCTCTCCGAGCGCACGGGCAAACGCCCGATCATCCTGCCGCTAATAGTTGAGGTTTAGATCTAACCCTGTACTACACCTTGCGGTTGACGGTGGACTAGAGGCTTATGGGCTAGACTTAGGGCGTGGCTACGGGCAAGCGTGCGCCGAAGAAGACTACGAAGAAGGGCTCATCCAGCAGGGGCCGCGGCAAGACGACCCGCAAGGGGGTTTCGCCCCTCAGCCGGGTGCGAGACGGGCTCGCCGAGGCCGTAACGAGGGAGGCAGTCGGGATCTCACTCCTCGCCCTCGGGCTCTTTTTCAGTGCCGCGTTCGTGAGTGGGCGCGGGGCTTTCCTCGGGGATGCGGGATCTTTAGTCGTCACGCACCTGCTCGGGGTCCCTGGCCTCGCGCTCGCCCCGCTTGCCGCTATAGCCGGCCTCCTCCTCTTGCTGGGACGCCTGCCCGGGCGGGTCGTCGCGGGTACCGCTCTCT
>CADDZK010000093.1 GCA_902812425.1 Actinomycetota bacterium | reverse complement strand
GTGCGGGCGGATTCTGGGGCAGAGGCGATTTCCTCGGCGGCGGTCCCGGAGCCGACGGTGTGTCAGCCGATTATCTCCCTGACGGGACTTAAGGGAAAGCACTCGAGTAAAGGATGAAGCTGATGATCCAGACCAAAACAAACCTGAGCCTGAAGCCGAAGATCCTCGGTTTCCTGGTAGCCTTCGCTATCGCGACGCTGGCGTTCGCCGCCCCTGCGTGGGCGACGACGTACACGGTGAACCGGACGGACGATCCTAGCCCCGACGGCTGCCAGCAGGGCGACTGTTCGCTGCGCGAGGCGGTGATGTCGGCGAACTTCAACCCTGGCTCAGACACCATCATGCTTCAGCCGACGACCTACAACCTGACCAACCCCGGCGGCGGCGACTCTCAGGGCGACCTCGACGTCTCCGCCAACCTCGACATCAAGAGCACAGGGCCTGGCGACGCGACGGTAAACGCCAACGGGATCGACCGGGTCTTCGAGGTTGCCTCAGGAGGCTTGAGCCTCTACGACATAAAGGTCCAGGGCGGGCTCGCGCCGACCGACGGCGACGGCAGGGCACGCGGCGGCGGGATCCGTGTGGCAGGTGCGCTGTACCTGTATCACAGCGAGGTCTCAGGCAACACTCTGCCTGGTAACAACGGCGACGTGGGAGGAGGGATCTTCAACGGCGGGCACACGGTGCTCAGCAGAAGCGAGGTCAGCAGCAATACCGCCGACAAAGGGTTCGGCGGCGGCATCTACACCGCAGCGACCGGCCTGACCGAGATCCGCGACTCGAAGTTCTTCGACAACAGCGCCGAGTTCGGCGGCGCCCTCGCCTCCGCCGAGGACGGTGGGAGCGCGCTCGTCGAGCGCTCCCAGTTCAGCTACAACCGGGCCATCGACCTTGGCGGTGCAGATTACCAGCTCGGTAGCAGCAACTACTCGTTCACGAACACCACGCTCAACGGCAACACCGCAGGCGCAGGCTCGGGGGGTGGCGCGATCCGGCTCCGCGACGCCACGGCCACGCTGGAGAGCTCGACCGTGACGCGCAACTCGGCCCCCAATGCCGGTGGGATCTCCGCCCAGAACGACAGCGGAGGGACGACTTCGGTCACGCTCCACAACACCATCCTCGCCGGCAACACCGACAGCGACCACAGCGACGGCGACAACCCCGATTGCTACGACCCCGACGCGCTCGTCGCCACCCACTTCCATACGCAGGGCTACAACATCGTCGGGAGGGTCGAAGGTTGCCAGTTGCACCCGGTCACCGGTGACCACTTCGGAACCTCCATCTCGCCCGTCGACCCTGGGCTCGACCCGTCGGAGCACTTTAACGGCGGCGCCTTCATACGCGTCTTCACCGATGCGCTGCTGCAGGGTAGCCTGGCGATAGACGGAGGAGATCCCTCCTCAGGCGGCTGCGCGTTCACCGACGCCCGCGGCGTCGTGCGACCCGTCGGCGAGCGTTGCGATATCGGCGCCTACGAGCTCGCCAAGTGCAAAGGCACCATCGTCAACCGCGTCGGCACCTTCGGAGACGATAGCTCAGTCACGCCCGAGCTTTCACCGACGTCGGGGGCGGACGGGTTCCTCGGCATCGACGGAGACGACTCACTGAAGGGTGCCGAAGGCAACGACGCCCTTTGCGGCAACGACGGGGCGGACACGCTGACGGGCGGACCGGGCAGCGATCACCTCAGCGGCGGTCCCGGAGGCGATACCCTGAAAGCCCGCGATAATCACCGTGACTTCGTCAGCTGCGGCCCAGGGGTCGACCGGGTGTCCGCCGACCGGCTCGACAGGGTCGCGGGCGACTGCGAGCGCGTCTCGCGCGGCTGAACTCGACGCCGGCGAGAGATCAGCCGTCGGCAAGTTCTTGCAGCGCCTCCCCCGTAAGGCGATAGACCGTCCATCCGCTTACGGGGGAGGCGCCGATGTCTCGGTAGAAACCTATCGCGGGCTCGTTCCAGTCAAGGACGGACCACTCCACCCGCCCGCAGCCGCGCTCTCTGGCAAGTCTGGCGAGGTGTGTGAGGAGGGCGCGGCCGACCCCGGCGCGCCTGAACTCGGGCCTGACGTAGAGGTCTTCGAGGTAGATGCCGGGCTTGCCGAGGAAGGTCGAGAAGTTGTGAAAGAGGAGCGCGAAACCGGCCGCTTCTCCAGCGTGCTCACCGATAAGGACCTCGGCGACGGGCCGATCCCCGAAGAGCCACTCCCTCAAAGAGCCCTCCGTCGCGACGACCTCGTGGGAGAGGCGCTCGTACTCGGCGAGCTCCTTTATGAGGGTGAGGATCAGGGGTACGTCCTGCGCGGAAGCAACCCGTATCTGCGCTCCGTGCAACGAGCCCCTACGCCCGCGCGCGGGCGCCGACGAGCGACTCGGCGATCTGAACGGCGTTCGTCGCCGCACCCTTGAGCAGGTTGTCGGCGACGCACCAGTACTGGATCGCAGTCCCTTCTACACGTACCCGCCCGACGTAGGTCCCCTCTTCTCCGGCGACCTCTATGGGTGTCGGGAACTCGGAAACGTCCTCAGAGAGCTCGACGCCGGGCGCCGCCCCGAGAGCTTCGAGCACCTCGGGGAGTGTCGCTTCGCGCCCGGTCTCGACGTAGACGCTCTCGGCGTGTCCCGTGTGGACGGGAATACGGACGGCCGTCGCGAAGACGGGCAGTTCGGGGAGGGAGAGGATCTTGCGTGTCTCCTCCCGCATTTTGGTCTCCTCCGTCGTGTAGCCGTCGTCTCCGACGCCCCCGATCATCGGTATGGCGTTCCCGACTATGGGCCTGGGGAAGGCGTCCTCCCTGCCGTTCTCGAGCGCCTCGACGCCGCTCCTGCCAGCCCCCGACACCGCCTGGTACGTCGAGACGACGACCTTCTTCAGGCCGAACTCACGCGCGAGCGGGGCGAGGGTGACGACCATCTGGGTGGTCGAGCAGTTCGCGTTGGCAATGAGGCCTTCGTGGTCTTCGAGGGCCGCCGCGTTCACCTCGGGGACGACGAGGGGCACCTTCGGGTCGAGCCTGAAGTCGCTGCCGTTGTCTATGACGATCGCGCCACGAGAGATGGCCGCGTCGGCGAGCTGTACCGCGGCGCCCTTCTCGCCCTCCGTACCGGCGAAGAAAGCGAAGTCCACGTCCTCGAAGGCATCGGGCTCGGCCACCCCGACCTCGAACGTCTCCCCGGCGAGGACGGCTGTGCGGGCGCTCTTGGCGAGGACTCGCAGCTCTTTCATCGGGAAGTCGCGGCGCCTCAGCTCGGCGACGAGCCTGTCGCCGACGAGCCCGGCTCCGACGATCGCTACGGTGTATCCCTCGCTCATATCAGCCGTCCCTCCCGTCGTCCTCTACCGCCTTGTGGGCGATGTCGAGCAGGTCCCAGACCACGCCGCTCGCGGTCCGCTCCGGACCGGCCCCAGGCCCGCGCACGGTGAGGGTAACATCCGAGTAGCGGCGCGTACGGAAGTCGAAGACGTTTTCGGGGCCGCTTATGGGGCCGAAGGGGCTCTCCACGGGGGTGTCCTGCAAGCCTACCGTGACAGGTCCCTCCTTCGGGATACGCACCAGGTAGCGGAGCATGTGGTATTCCTCGACGGCGAGAAGCCGCGATGCAAAAGCCTCGTCGTGCTCGGGGAGCCGCTCCATAAACTCTTGAAGCGAGACGTCTTCCAGGCCCTCGGGGACCAGCGACTCGTAGGGGATCTCCTGTGGTTCTATCTCGCGGCCCATCATGCGGGCGAGGATGATCGCCTTGCGGGCAACGTCGAGTCCCGATAGGTCGTCGCGGGGATCGGGCTCGGCGTAGTGGAGCGCGACGGCCTCCCGCACGGCCTCGGAGAAGGACCTTCCTCCCTCGACCGCGCTCATGATAAAGCCCAGAGTTCCGCTAGGGCTCGCCTGTATCTCCAGTATCTCGTCACCCGTCTCGAGCAGGCCGCCCATCGTCGAGATAATCGGCATGCCGGCCCCGACCGTCGCCTCGTGCCAGAGGCGGTCAGGGATCATGCGCATGAGCTGCCTGTACTGGGCCGTGCTGCCGGAGAGCGGACCCTTGTTGGAGAGCACCAGGTAGGCCCCACCCCTTATGCCGAGCAAGTCGAGGTCGAAGGTGCCGCCGTGTACGGCCACGTCCACGACGACCCGCGTGAAGCCCGGCTCGGGCTCGGAGGCGAGCACGTCTTCGAGGGGCTCGACCCCGAGTTCGGAGAGGCTGCCGCCTTCCTCCTTGAGGCGTATCGCCTGCGGCAGCAGGTCCTCGCCGACCAGTGCGCCTGATGTGTCCGAGACGGCACGGTACCTCACCTCGATACCGCGGCGCTCCAGCCAGCGCTTGCGCTCTTCGAGGACTATCTGGGCTACGGCCCTACCGACGTGCCCAAGGCCGAGCTGGACTATCTCCAGCCGCCTCACGCTACCTCTTCGCCGGCGAGGTCTCCCGCTGGTGGGATTAGGCCGGCGTGCAGCGCGCGCAGCGCTTCCAGGCCAGCTTCGGCCGAAACGACGAAGACGAGTCCGGCGGCAGCGATGCCGAAGTGGAGGGGCGAGATGCCCGCTTTGCGCAGGACCCTCCGGCCGTGGGCGAGGTCGTCCTCGTCCGGCGAGCCGATGCATACGACCATCGCGGCCCTTCCCTCGCGGCCGTCGGTGCAGGGGATCTGTACGGCGACGTTCTGGCGCAGCGCGACGCAGCGGACGCCGGCCCCTGGGTCGAAGCCCGTTACGTGGGTGCCCGCGCCCTCTGGTGCGAACGTGTTGCGGACGTAGACCTCGATACCTGCCTCGGAGGCGGGCTCCATCGTCTTAGGATGAAGGACCTTTGCGCCAAGGCCCGCGAAGACGCCCGCCTCGCGGTACGAGAGGCGAGGCATCAGGGAGGCGTCTGGGACCAGGCGCGGGTCGGCGTCGAGGACGCCGTCCACGTCCGACATGATCCAGACCTCTTCAGATTCCAGCGCCCTCCCTAGCACCGTCGCGGAGAGGTCGGACCCTCCCCTCCCCAGCGTCGTCGGCAGCCCTTCGGGCGAGCGCCCGACGTACCCTGGCACGACCGCGACGAGTCCCCGATCCAGCAGCGATGAAACGTAGCGTGACGTGCGCTCGCGCGTGGCGACGGGGTTTACCTCGGCCTCTCCGAAGCGTGCGTCCGTCGCTATGGGGTCTGCTGCGACGACCCCAGCGGGTACGCCCTGGGTGCCGATCGCGCCGGCCAGGATCTCGGCGGAGAGGCGCTCACCGTAGACGGCAATCTCATCGCGGCGCGCCTTGAGGTTCTCCGAGGGAGCCTCGATCACCTCTTCGAGCTCACAGAGCAGATCTACTATACGTCCCTCGACCTCGGGCAGACGCTCTTCGGAGACGGCCTCGCGAGCGGCGAGCAGGTGCCGCTCTGCAAGCGTGCGTCTCAGTTCGGCGACAGACCCCTCGTGCGTCTCGCGCGTGAGGGTCTGCTTTACCCAGCTCGAACTCATGCTCGCGTAGCCGAGCAGGGTATCTGTCGTGCCGCTCATCGCAGAGACTACGACGGCGACGGGCCTCTCCTCGGCGGCCTCGGCGGCGATGCGGGCGGCGCGGACGAACTCGGCGCCGCCCCCGACCGAGGTGCCCCCGAACTTGATAACCAGGGGTTTTTGCAATGGGCTCATGCTCCGTTCAGCGCTTGATCTAGGTCGTAGATGATGTCGTCGATGGACTCGAGCCCAACCGAGAGCCTGACGTAGTCGTCGGTGACGCCCGTGGACTTCTGCTCATCTACCGAGAGCTGCGAGTGGGTCGTCGAGGCGGGGTGTATGACTAGGCTCTTCGCGTCGCCCACGTTCGCGAGGAGGCTGTGCAGCTCCAGGGCGTCTATAAAGCGCTTGCCCGCCTCGAGGCCGCCTTCGATGCCGAAACCGAGGATCGCACCGAAGAGTCCTTCCCTGTGGTACTTCGCTGCCACCTCGTGCGAAGGATGCTCTTCGAGGCCAGGGTAGTTGACCCAGTTGACCTTCGGATGGCCTTGCAGGAACTCGGCGACGGCCTGCGCGTTCGTCGAGTGGCGCTCCATCCTCAGGGGCAGCGTCTCCAGGCCCTGCAGAAAGAGGAAGCTGTTAAACGGGCTCAGGGCCGGACCGTAGTCCCTGAGCATCTGGATGCGGGCCTTCAGGATAAACGAGAGCTCACCCAGCGTCGGGTAGATCTCCAGCCCGTGGTAGGAGGGATCAGGCTCCGTGAACCCGGGGAACTTCCCGTTGTCCCAGGGGAACTTGCCGCCGTCCACTATGACGCCGCCGATGGAGGTGCCATGCCCCCCGATGAACTTGGTCGCCGAGTGGATGACGATGTCCGCCCCGTGCTCCAGCGGTTGCACCAGGTAGGGGGATGGCAGGGTGTTGTCTATGATCAGAGGGACGCCGGCGTCGTGCGCGACGGCTGCGGCGGCCTCGATATCCAGGGTGTTCAGGGCGGGGTTCCCGACGGTCTCGGCGAAGACGGCCTTCGTCCTGTCGGTGATCGCCGCGCGCAGGCTGTCCATGTTCGTCGAGTCTGCGAACTTCACGTCGATGCCGATCTTGGGCAGGGTGTAGTGGAAGAGATTATAGGTGCCGCCGTACAGCTCAGCGGCGGAGACGAGCTCGTCCCCTGCCCCCATGATATTCAGGATCGAAAGCGCCCCGGCAGACTGGCCCGACGCCGTAGCGAGGGCGCCGACGCCCTTCTCCAGGGCGGCGACCCGCTTCTCGAAGACGTCGGTCGTCGGGTTCATGATCCTGGTGTAGATGTTGCCCTCTTCTGCGAGCGAGAAGAGGTTCGCCGCGTGGTCCGTGTCGTGGAAGACGTAGGATGTGGACTGGTAGATCGGTACGGCACGGGCCGTCGTCGCCGAGTCTACCTCCTGCCCTGCGTGCAGAGCCAGGGTATCGAACCCGTAGTCGCGCTCCTGGATCTTCTGGTCTGCGGTATCTGTCATGATCCCTCCTATTCGTTGATGAAAGGTTGTATCGCTTCTGCGAGTTCTTTCCAGTCTTTGAGGAAAGCGTCGTGGCCGCTCAGTGTATCTATCTCGGCGTAATCTGCCTGCACCCCGGCCTTTCTGGCCCTCTCGGCCGAAGCCCTTACCTCGGCCGCAGGAAAGAGCCAGTCGCTCGTGATCCCCACGAAGAGGACCTCGGCCTGGATGCGCGAGTACGCCTCCTCGTCCGACTCGTAGCCGCTCGCCACGTCGTAGAGGTCCATAGCTCGTGAGAGGTAGAGATATGAGTTGGCGTCGAAGCGCCGTGTAAGCTCCCTCCCCTGGTAGTGGAGGTAGCTCTCGATCTCGAACCTCCCGCCGAACTCGGGGTGCAAGGCGGGGCGGCCCGCCGGCCTGCGTCCGAACCTCTCCCACTGCCCCGGGGCGCTCTGGTAGGTCATCATCCCAGCCATGCGGGCGATGGAGAGGCCAATCTCCGGGCTCCTTCCCGTGCCGTAGTAATCACCCTCCTGCCAGTCGGGGTCGGCCATGATGGCGCGGCGTCCGATCTCGCTCATCCCGATCCCCTGTGGCCCGAGGGCGCCCGTGGCGGCGATCGGAGCAGCCTTCCTGACGAAGTCGGGAAACTCGACGGCCCACTCCAGCGCCTGCTGCCCGCCGATGGAGCCCCCGGCGACGAGGGCGAGCTGCCTCACGCCCAAGGCGTCGAGCACCTGCCTCTGTGCCCTGACCATGTCACGGATCGTGACCACGGGGAAGCGCATCGCGTAGGGTCTCTCCGTCCCCGGCTCCACGGAGGCCGGCCCCGTGCTCCCCGAGCAGCCCCCGAGGACGTTCGAGCAGACGACGAAGTACTTCTCTGTGTCTACGGCGAGCCCGGGTCCGACCATCGGGTCCCACCAGCCGCCGCGCCTGTACCCTTCGGAAGGTTCCCCTGCGGCGTGCGAATCCCCGGTGAGGGCGTGGACGAGGAGCACGGCGTTGTCCGCGGCCTCGTTAAGCTCGCCCCAGGTCTCGTAGGCGAGGGTGACGTCTCGCAGGCTACCGCCGAGTTCCGGCTCGAAAGAGCCTATGCGGTGGTGGTATCTGCCCGATCGGGCCGGAGCTCCTCTAGCGCCGGCCCCCGGGTCTAGTGTCATACTCGACAGTAATGCAGCCTCCTCTCGGTCGCGTTCTACGGCGTTGTGCCTTTTAAGCGCAACCCGCTCCGTAGAAGAGGCCGTCTGGCTCTCCCCACATCTTCCAGGATAGGCTCCCGCCGTCTCCTGCTGGACTTGGCACCTCGCGGCGCTAATGCCGCCGGTTGCCGCGGTTTCTCGGGGCCAGTTCCCTCCACCGCTCTCGATGCGAGTTCGCGCTAGGCGTGGATGCTAACGCACCCGAGGTCTCATCGTCAAGGGCGATCCCCGCCCGAAAACCCGTAGCTACATCGAGTTAGGAAAAGACCGTCCATACGGAGGATGTGGCGTTATGGGCCGCTTGTCAACGTTTTTGAGACACGAGCAATGGGTCAAAGACGAGGGTGTCCTGGTCGCCGCACGCCAGCGCGAACGGGCGCGAAAGGAGAGACAGTCGATGTACGGATACTCCCTCGGAGGGATGAAGTCGCGGGGGCTCCTCATGGCGGCGGTGGCAACGGCGCTCGTGCTCGTAGCCTTCGTGGTTACGAGTGGGGTTGCAAAGAGCGATCCCGCCCCATCCACGGACCTCAGCCTCAAGGCGACCCCGGACAAGCTCGTCCTTGGATCTGCGACCGGGCTGAAGGGCAGGCTCGTCCACAAGAACGGCGACAGCGTCGCCGGCACCTCGGCGTAGGTTCCCGTGCCGAGCATGCCGGCTGCGGGCGTCCTCACCAACGCGGTCGGAGATTTCAGCCTCTCCGGTGTCAACCCCAGAACAACACCCAGTACAGGGCCCGCTTCATCCAGGGTGCCCAGGATTACACCAGCGATGCGGTCCCGGTTGGCGTCAAGGTCAAGATCCCCATCACCCTCTCCAAGAACCGCATCAAGCAGGGCAACAGCATCAAGATCTCGGGCTCAGTGATGCCAGGACAGCCCTCGGGAGAGGTCGGGCTGACCCTGCAGGGCAACCACAAGCGGTCCATAAGGACCCTCACCCTCGATGGGTCCAAGTTCACCTACAAGTTCACGCCGAAGAGGGTAGGCAAGTACAGCGTGACGGCCCACTACAGGCCCGCCGACCAGCTTCTCAACATGACGAACAAGAGCCTTACCCGCACGCTCAGGGTCCGCTAAGACCAGACGAACCGGAGAAGGAGGGAGGAGGCACATGCCTCCTCCCTCTTCTTACTACCGGCGCACCCAGGGGTAGTAGACGCGCACCTTGATCCTTCCTTCGCGTTTGATCTTGTGCGCAACGTGCAGTCTGCGGGCAACGCGAAGCGTCATGTCGAAACCCGCTGGGTTGAGGACCTCTCGCCCGAACTGGTCCTTGCCGTGATTGTAGTTGTCGTAGAAAGCCGCCTCGGCCTCGGGGGTGCAACGCGGGAGGTCTTTCCACATATCCCTGTACTTTCTGGAATTCCAGTAGTTGTCGCGAGTGTTCCACGGCCCTACTTCCTTGACCGGCGCCCGCGTCCTCGTGCCCTTTCCGACGGCGGTGATCCTGACCTTACGACCGCCGGCGAACTTGATCCTCTTGTGAGGGAGGGCGACCTCGTACCTCGTGTAGCCGTTGTAGTAAGTGGCCCACACCCCGCACGAGTAGCCTCTGGATGAGACCTGGTAGGTGGGCTCGCTCTGGGTACTGTACGTAGCGGTCTCATCCTGCCACTGCCCGTCCACCCAGGACTTCAGGTCTTTGGCCCTGTCGTCTGGCAAAAGGTCCTTTACGTCCGACTTCGTCTGGGCGACGGTCTGCTTTACCTTCTCGTCGAAGTCCGAGTCGGAGATCTTATCCTCTATCTGCGTCCTTGACGCTCCCTCGCTCTTGTCGACGATCTGCTCGCTCTGGTCGTACTCCTCTGTGAGGGTGGCGTCCTCCTTGTGGACTACGTCGAGGACCTGCTGAACCCGCTCGTCGCTCAGGCCGAACTCCTTCTGGAACTCATCGACGTTCCGCTGGTCGGATAGAAGGTAGGAGAGCACGGGCTTCTCTGGATCTGAGTAAGCCGAGTAGCTCTGCGCCCAGGCCAGCCCGCCGGCCAGCGCGAGGCCCCCACCCGCGGCCACCGTGGCCAGCACCAGTGCCACTCGCAAGCCTGTGATATGACGCGCCACACGCGCCCGAAAAGATCTCACGGAGTCCCCCTCCTCATCTCAACAACGAAACAAATTTTACACGACCGCCGGGCGAATGCGAAGTTACTGACGCATCCATCCTCAGCGAAGCCTCGCCGAGGCCCACCGCAACCTGCTGGATAGAGAGAAGAATATCTGGGAGGCGGGGCCGGCGAAAACGCCCCTGCCTCAATAAGCCCTGGCGAAGACTGCGCTCCGGCCCGGCTTGCCCGAGACGAGGTCCTCGCCCTCTTCACGCTCGAAGGGGAGGAGACGGATCGTGGCCTTCGTGTCCTCTTTTATCTTCTGCTCCGTCTCCTCCGTGCCGTCCCAGGGGGCGACGACAAAGCCGCGCCTGTCGGCGATGATCTCCCTGAACTTTCCGTAGCTGTCGGCGTGGCGGGTGTTCTCCTTGCGGAAGCCCTCGGCCTGACGGAGCATGTTCTCCTGGATCTCCACCATCAGGGCCCCCAGCCTGTCGGGCAACTCCTTCCGGTCCACGAACTCCTTCTCCCCCGTGTCGCGGCGCACGAGGACCGCCTGACCCTTCTCTATATCTTTCGGCCCGAGCTCCACGCGCACGGGCACGCCCCTGAGCTCGTGCTCGTTGAACTTCCAGCCGGGCGAGTGCTCCTCGTCGAGGTCTACCTCCATCCTGAGGCCGGAGTCCTCTAGCTCCGCGTACAGGGCCTCGGCCTCGCGGCGTACCTCACCCTTGTTGTTGCCGCGCCAGATCGGGACGACGACGGCCTGGGTTGGTGCCAACCTAGGCGGCAGCTTGAGGCCCCTGTCGTCGCCGTGCACCAGGATCAAACCTCCTATCGTCCGCGTCGAAAACCCCCACGAAGTCTGGTACGGATGGACCCTCTCCTGGTTCTCGTCCAGGAACGTGATGTCAAAGGCGCGGGCGAAGTTCTGCCCGAGGTCGTGGCTTGTCGCGGCCTGCAGCGCGCGCCCGTCACCCATCAGCGCCTCGCAGGTGAAGGTCTCGACGGCCCCTGCGAAGCGCTCGGAGGGGCTCTTGGCGCCGGTGAGTACCGGAATAGCCATCGCCTCGTAGAAGCAGTCCCTATAGACGCCGAGCATACGCAGGGTCTCCTCGCGCGCCTCCTCCGCGGTCGCGTGGACGGTGTGCCCCTCCTGCCAGAGGAACTCGGCGGTCCTGAGGAAGGGACGGGTCACCTTCTCCCAGCGCAATACGTTGCACCACTGGTTTATCAGGATGGGCAGGTCCCTATAGCTCTGGATCCAGTTCCTGTAGAAGTCGCAGATGATGCTCTCCGAAGTCGGGCGGATCGCGAGCCGCTCCTCCAGCTTCTCCCTGCCCCCTATCGTGACCCAGGCGAGCTCGGGGTCGAAGCCCTCGACATGCTCGGCCTCTTTCCTTAAGAAGCTCTCGGGGATGAGCAGCGGAAAGTAGGCGTTTCTGTGGCCCGTCGCCTTGAAACGGTCGTCGAGGTCGCGCTGGATGCGCTCCCAGATCTCGAACCCGTAGGGACGGATCGCGAACGTCCCCCTCACGGGCCCGTAATCTGCGAGCTTCGCCATCCGCACGAGCTGCAGATACCACCTGCTCGGGTCCTCGCTCTTCTTGACCAGCTTCTCGACCGCTTCGGCCATCCGGGCGCTCCTCTCCTGATGGAAGTTGGACCAGCAAGAGAGTATAGCGTCCGAAAGTCTAGTATCGATAAGTGAAGTTCTCGAGAAAGGCGTACCCTACCAGCGTCGCCAACAACAGAATGCTCACGACGGCGACCGTGATGTTCCACAGTCCCAGCCTGACCCTCACGGTACTCACGATCGTCCCGTCTTCCCTGCTGACGTTCAACCGCGCAACGGCGTAAGTGTTCAGCGCCAGCGCGAGACCCAATCCTCCGAGGAACACGAAGGGAGAGACCACGTTGAAGACCTCGCGTCGGCCCGCGACGGAGAGAAAGGCCTCAAGAGGATCGAAGAAGAACCCTATCCCGAGCCCGTACTTCAGAAGCGACGCCGCCACGAAGTACAGGGGAGCCAGAAGCAATGCGAAACCTAAACCGGCCAACTTGTA